>DAOUVF010000183.1 GCA_030667765.1 Bacteroides sp. | reverse complement strand
ATCGGCATATGACAGAACCAATAATCTGTGCGCGGTCATTCTATTCCTCATTTTCAACGGAAGAGCCAGTATCCTGCACGCTGCAGCCAATGTGGATGGTATGAAAACTGGAGCCATTGAATTCATCATTGATCACTTTATCCGGGAGAACTCAGAACAAAACCTGGTCCTGTCAATTGACAATCCGGCTGATAAATATTTGATGGAAACCTTAAAGAATTTTGGCTCCGGTATTTCTGAATACCCCTGTTTGAAACAAATCGGCTAATCCGTCTCTATTCGTTTCACCTTCAGTTTATCCATACATTCGGAAAGCAATGTGCTTATCTTTTTCCGGAAGATCGGATGTACAAAGTCCGGGAGGATCTCTGCCAGCGGGACCAGGGAAAATCTGCGATCCTGAATTTTACTATGGGGGATTTGAAGATCCGGACGCGATAAAACCATATCCCCATAAAAGAGAATATCAATATCTATCAGACGGTCGATATATTCCAGGGATCTTCCCTGCCGGCCAAGTTTCGCTTCAATCAGATGGATCCTCTCCAGAATCCTGCCAGGATCCATATCAGACCTTATGGTGATGCATTGATTGAGGAAGCCATTTTTGCTGTCATACCCCCAAGGTGCCGTTTCGTATATCGATGAAACAGACTTAATGGGCCCGATTGATTCTCCGATCAGTAAACAGGCCTGGTGAAGATTCCCGGAGCGGTTGCCCAGGTTGCTTCCCAATAGCAATACCAGCAATTTTTCAGTCATAGCAGAAAAAAAACAATTTTATGATTTTTTTGGCTCAAATAGAAAAATATTCTCAAGAATTGCATCCAATTTTACATATCTTTGGGCGTTTAATCCTTATATTTTAATAGATTATGAAAAGTTTTCTGAAATATACACTGGCTACAATAGTAGGTATTTTCCTCAGCACACTGCTCTTTTTCTTTTTACTGATTCTTATCATTAGTGCTTCTTCATCAGAAAAGCCAGTCGAAGTCAAGGACAATTCCATCCTGTATTTAAAGCTCAATGACAAAATCGTTGACAGGACGGTTGACAATCCCTTTGATTTTCTGCCCACAGGTCTGCCCATGGTACGTGAGATGGGGCTGAATGATATCCTGGATTGTATCAAGAAAGCAAAAAGAGATGATCACATTTCCGGGATTTACCTGGAGATGATTTCACTGGCTGCAGGTTATGGCAGCACGGAAGAAATCCGGAATGCCCTGCTGGATTTCAAGGAATCCGGGAAATTCATCATGGCCTTCAGTGATACCTATACCCAGAAGGCCTACTATCTAGCCTCGGTAGCCGACAGTTTGTACCTGAATCCTTCCGGGGATTTGCTTTTACTCGGACTGAGAACAGAAATCATGTTCTATAAAGGGGCCCTGGATAAACTGGGCATAGAGGTCCAGGTAATTCGTCGAGGTGATTATAAAAGCTTTGGTGAACCCTTTACCAACGATCACATGAGTCCCGAAAATCGTACACAAACAATGCAATGGATAGGATCTCTCTGGGATCATATTCTCGAAGGGATTTCTGAACAGCGTGGAATAGACGTGGAAACCCTAAACAATTATGCTGATCAATTCACCATTTGTTCCTCTGATCTGGCCCTTGAGCATAATATGGTAGATGGATTGAAATTCAAAGATGAGATCATTGATGAACTCAAAAAGCTAACCGGGACCAGCCCGAAAAAGGACATGAACAGCATCACCATAAAAAAATACAAGAAGGTACATGTAAAAAAGGAATACAAAGGATATACAAAGGACAAGGTGGCAGTGATCTATGCACATGGGGATGTTCTGATGGGGAATACAGGAGAAGGCACCATCAGTTCCGAAAGGATCTCCAGGGCCATCCGGAAGGCGCGCAGGGACAGTACTGTGAAAGCCATTGTCCTCAGGGTAAATTCCGGCGGCGGCGGAGCGCTTGCATCAGAAGTGATTTATCGTGAGGCACTCCTTGCAAGTCAGTCCAAACCCCTGGTTGCTTCCATCGGTGATGTGGCAGCCTCCGGTGGATATTTAATACTTGCACCTGCAGATACCGTACTGGCAAGTCCGAACAGTATTACGGGATCAATTGGCGTTTTTGCCATGCTCCCCAATGTTCAACCGTTCTTCAATAATAAACTGGGAATCAATATTGATGTGGCTAAAACCAATAAGCATGCTGATTTGGGTACACCTTTCAGACCCATGTCTGCAGACGAAAAAGATATCATTTACCACATGGTAGACCGTACCTATGATTCATTCATTACAGATGTCTCTTCTGGCCGGGAAATGCCAAAAGAGGAGGTCAATGCCATCGGTGGCGGAAGGGTCTGGAGCGGTGCAGATGCCCTGGAGAACGGTTTGATAGACATGTACGGCGGATTAAATGATGCCATCAAGGTTGCCGGGGAGATGGCGGACCTTGAAAAATACAGGGTCATATCCCTGCCCGTGCTTGAAAACCCGCTTGATGTATTTATCAGGGAACTTACAGACAATACCAGGGCACGTATGCTACAGAATGAGCTGGGCGAGTTTTACAAATATTTTAAATCAGTCCATGAACTGGAGAACCTGTTCGGTGTTCAGGCCCGTATACCATTTATGTTTGAGATATATTAGGTATGCCGGCCTCCAGCAGAAATAACCTGAATATCTTATTATATCCATTTTCATTGCTGTACGGACTGGTTACCTTCATCCGAAATCTGCTGTATGACTATAACATAATCAAATCATACGAATTCCCAATTCCCATCATATCGGTCGGGAATATTACCGCCGGAGGCACGGGAAAAACACCACATATTGAATACCTTGTTAAACTCCTGACAGAGGAATTCAAAGTGGCAGTGCTCAGCAGGGGATACAAAAGGAGAACCAGGCATTTCATCCTGGCCGGACCTGATTCGGGCGTGCAGGACATAGGAGACGAACCGGTACAGATCAAGCAGAAATTTCCGGATGTGCATGTGGCGGTGGACCGCAAACGGGTCAACGGAGTGCAGCAGCTGATGACAAAAATTCCCGACCTGGATGTTGTTCTGCTGGATGATGCATACCAGCATCGGCGTATCAAGCCTGGGCTTTCTATCTTGCTTATTGATTTTCACCGTTCAATTATGGAAGATAAATTACTACCTGTCGGCCGGTTGAGGGAAAAGGCATATGAGAGATGCAGGGCCAACATCATTCTGGTAACAAAATGCCCGGACAGGCTGAAACCCATCGAACGACGACTGATTGTTAAGGATCTGACTTTGTATGCCTTCCAGCATCTCTATTTTACCAGGCTGGGATACAGGGAACCGGTCCCCGTATTTATGGATGCCAGTCCGAAAATCTCCCTGTCGGAAATCAAAGCCTCCAGTCCCGCTATACTGATGGTCACAGGAATCGCCAATCCAAGATTATTCAAGCGCCATCTGCGCAGTATCTCAACCCGGATCATTGAAATGATCTTCCCGGATCATCATAGCTTCAGTCAACGCGATATCAACCAGATCCTCCATGCATACAATAACATGGAAGGCGAAGACAGATTCATATTTACTACCGAGAAGGATGCCATGAGATTGAGAAAATTTGTTAATATTGACCTGGAAATTAAAAACAGGTTGTTCTATATACCCATAGAAACAGAGTTTCTGAACGAAGACACAGAAAACTTCAATAATCAAATTCTCAAATATGTTAAAAACAATAAAAGAGACAGTATCCTACGTAAAAAACAAAATTGATCTGCAGCCTGAGATTGGGATCATATTAGGGACAGGTCTTGGAGGAATGGTCAATGAGATAGATATTGATACCGTACTTGAATATGAGGATATTCCAAACTTCCCGGTATCAACTGTGGAGAGCCATCATGGGAAATTGATCTTTGGAAAACTGAATGGTAAGAAGATCGTTGCCATGCAGGGGCGATTCCATTATTATGAGGGATATAGCCTGCAGGAAGTGACGTTCCCTGTAAGGGTTATTAAATATCTCGGGATAAGTCACCTGTTTTTATCCAACGCCAGTGGTGGAGTCAACCCTGATTTTGAGATCGGAGACCTGATGATCCTGGATGACCATATCAACCTGATACCCAATCCACTGATTGGTCCACACGATCCGGCCTTTGGTGACCGTTTCCCCGATATGAGTGAAACATATGACTTGACACTGATCAATAAGGCACTCGAAATCGGCCGTCAACACAAGCTGCCTGTAAGAAAGGGATGTTATGTTGGAGTTACCGGTCCCACCCTTGAAACACCCAAAGAATACCAGTATTTCAGGATCATCGGTGGTGATACGGTAGGCATGTCAACTGTTCCCGAAGTCATTGTTGCTCATCAAATGGGGATCACATGTTTTGCCATATCCATCATTACGGATCTGGGGGTGCCAGGAAAGATCGTTAAAGTATCGCTGGAGGATGTTACTTCCGTCGCGGCAAAGGCAGAGCCCCAGATGACACTGATCATGAAAGAATTAATCTCCGGGATCTAATGCCGGGTACCGGGTGAGAGCACACAGGTTTTCTTGTAATTGCGGACCTTCCCCTTCGCATCAAATATTCTCACATAAACCATATAGATACCTGTCCTGGCTTTCTGGCCATAATCATTAATTCCATCCCAGATCAAAAATCCTTCAGATCCCAGCAATTGATTTTCTGCTATCGTTTTGATGACCCTCCCACGGGGATCCATCACCAGTATGGTGGCCATTGCACCAGGATGAGGAAAATCATATCTTATCATCACAAAATCATGATGCCCATCCTGGTCAGGGGTGAAGATCTCCGGTTCAATCTCAATTTCCGCATTAACGGTCCCAGAAAAATGGCTTTGTGAATTTATCCTGCCCGGTGTGGCATACCCTTCGGTTGCAGCAGCCGAATGCCAGTTCGAAGCATAGTCCGAGGGAAGGTCAAAACTTATCCTTTCAAGGGAAACACCTTCGACAGAGGACAGCAATGGATAATGCATCTGCTGGTTATAGGAAATTTCATCCAGAACCTGAAGGTATTTATCCAGGATCATCATGGTTCCTTCCCTATCATCCATGACAGGCAAGCTTTTGCAACTTATAATTGTTTCAGGATCATGAATGTAGCAGCAGTTCATGAGTTTGTCCGGATCATCTGTCACTGCCAGGTAATCACCCGGGAAGAAAAGGTTATGCCCGCCGGTAACAGGAGATACAGATTCGATCTGGCCGTTTTTGGTGTTTTGTTTCGCTATCCTCAGATCTGCCAGATCAAATGTTTTAAATCCTGGATTATGGATCTCAATGAACCGGGGACAGTATGGTTGGGGGTTAAATAAAATTTCAGAGATAAATACTTCATTTATGGCGGGCTGAACAGGAAGTGCAAATCGTTGTATCCATCCTGATGAAAGCGACAGGCCAGTACAATCGACAAGATTTTCAGATATTTCAAGCTGATATTGCTTGCCCGGATCAAACCCCTGATCAAAATGAAGGATTGCTGTCCGGTTATCAGGAGCCAGGCACTCAATGTACTGTGGGTATTCAAGTCCCTGGTTAACCAGATAATTACGTGGTTCAATCAACGAACCCGGATCCATAACCTCACTGAATTCAATAACAAGGGTGGAAGAATCTGGCAGGTAAAGGTTCACCAGCGATGGTGGCAGCCGGTCAGGATTATCCCGCTTCACACTGTTTTCCTGACCCGGGGACCCTCCCCTCCTGCTTATTGAGGTGGCCCAGTTATCCCGGTTCATGCATTCTCGGTCGGGGTCTATTTTCTCAAGTGCCCAGCCGCCATCTGCATAATATTCGTTGTCATACATGGAGGGATCATATTCCATCCAGTCAATCAATATATTTTCTCTGTCTGACAGGAAGATCATTGCTCCATCATTGGGTAAGCTGGTCCGGGATGTTAACAATCCCAGGAATGGATAGTCTGATCCATAAAGGTTAATAGTACCTTCATATCCCAAAATCAGGTACTTTCCCCCTGGAATGACAATAGGGGGGAACAGGTATACTTTATTACCGGTGCTGAAGGTCCATCCCCCAAGATCAGCAGGATAGGGGCTGCGGTTGTACAATTCAATGTATTCAAATTCTGGCAGCCCGATTGCGGGAGAAGGATCGTACATAACTTCGTTAAAAACTATATCATTGGGACCAGGAGCATAATACAGAAAATTAAACTCCAGGGAATCTGCGAGGTTTCCTTTTTTATCCTCCAGTTTAAATACAATCAAAGTGAGGGGTATTTTGCCCGGGAAGGGCTCACTGAATACCAGCCTGCAGCTTTTTCCGGAAACCATTATCAGGGAATCGGGTACAGCCCCGACGGGGTTGAGCAGGAAGTTTCCTGGTGCCATGCACCCTGAATCATTCACAGGCTCTGTAAAGGTCAGCTGTAT
>DAOUVF010000102.1 GCA_030667765.1 Bacteroides sp. | reverse complement strand
GTCAATGTTGCCATATCAGGGGTCAGGCATGTCCGGTATGCCGGATCAACCAGTAAGGGCTTTTCAACGGTCTCCAGGTCACCTTCATATTCAATGGCAATTACTGTATTATGTTCGTGAAAGGCCTCTGAAGGCAGCCGGACTGCAATTATTTCTAATATCAAATCCCCAGCTTCATGTTTGAAATTTAAAGATTTTTGCCCGGGATCAGCCAGCAGGTACACTTTATTTATTTTGCTCTGAATGCAGGGAATAACCAGCTCACGGTTATCCGGCCATTCAAAAACATGTACGAACAGTTTACCGGGTTTTGATGTGCATCTGCCATTAAACGGGAGTTTTCCCAGGGGACTGGCAGTTGTTCCATAGATACTTTCACCGTTTGATTTCATCCATTTGCCAACCTCCTGGAGGATCCGGACCGATGCAGGTGGAATAATACCCTGGGCTGTTGGCCCTACATTTAACAGGTAGTTTCCTCCTTTATGTGCGATATCTGCCAGGTTCTGGATAATGATTCTGGCTGACTTCCATTCATGGTCATAATATTTATAACCCCAGGTATCGTTCAGGGTCATACAGACTTCAAAGGTGGAACTACCGCTGGGGATGTATTGTTCAGGCGTGCCATAATCTCCCATATCATTGCCGATTCGGTTGTTGATAATGATATCCGGATTTTTTGAGCGCACTGCTTTCAGGAATTTAAAACTTTGTTCCTGGCTGATGCCACCGGGTACGTCAAACCACATAATGTATGGATCATAATTGGATACCAGTTCTTCAACCTGCGGCAGGGACTTCCCATCAATGTAAATATCCGACTGTTTCTTCGACCTGTCGGGGAAATCCCAGATGTTGTCATGAAACGGACCGTTTGGCGGTCCGGCAACGGCATGTTCTTCGTGCCAGTCCCACCATTGCGAGTAGTAAAATCCGAGCCTGATTTCCTGCTGCTTGCAGGCAGCCTGAAGCTCTTTGCAGACATCCCGTTGGAATGGAGTCCAATCAGCAATATTATAATCAGATATTCTGGAATCATACATGGCAAACCCATCACAGTGTTTGGCTGTGAGCACCATATATCTCATGCCGGCTTCTTTGGCCAGTTTGGCCCATTCTACTGCATCGAATTTAACCGGATTAAAGGTTTTGGCCATTGATTCATATTCTTCAATGGGTATTTTTAAATCATACATGATCCATTCGCCGTTTCTCCCTCCTTTTTTGCCATCCCATTCACCTGCCAAAACTGCATATGGTCCCCAGTGAATAAACATGCCAAATTTGGCATCATTCAGGTCTTTTAACCTTTTCTCCTTACCCATCATGTATCTATCGATCTCAGATTGCGGGATCGTTTCCTGCGCCAGGGACACATGTAAGAACAAAATGGATATTATCGGTAGCAGAAGAAATCTATTTGGTTTAATGAATACTTCGTTCTTCATTTTCATAGATCTTATAGCAGGACCATTTCCCTGATGGAAGGGATCCCATTTGATTTATTGATAGATAATCTGAATACCTGGCCTTTAACCGGGTCAAAGGTGAGATCAATTTTGTCACCTATCCGCTGACCATTATGGATGTTTGACCAACCTTTCCGGGTTTTCACCTGGAGGTCGAATTCTTCAATACTGTTTCCGTCTTCAAAGATAATCATACGGGATACAGTCACCTTTTCACCCAGGTCTACTTCAATCCATGGTATTTCTTCATCGCCCTGCTGTCTCCAGCCATGCCCAATCCAGTCCCCATCCAGCACATTCTTGGCCTTCCAGAAATGGCTGGTGGATTCAGATGAAGCCGTAGCTGATTTCTGGTAGCTTAATGATTCAGGCTTTACATCGATGACAGGCATATCCATGGCATCACCCTCAATTTCTATCCGGATGATTGCATCTATCTCATTAATGGCAGATTTAGACACATAGAGAAGCAGGTCTTTCCCTTTGATCTCATGATTGATCTCCCCTCCGGTAAGCAATGAAACATCCCTGATTTTAACACCATTCAATGGAAGTCTTAATGCCGGAGAATCACCAAACCAGTTTAACATATGGACAAAAATTTTATTTCCTTTTCTTGTACTGACACCCCAATCTGTCGGTTTGTAAGGCCCGCCCCGGGTACCATAAATGGTCTCCCCATATTTATCCAGCCATTCGCCCATCTCTTTTATGCGGTCTACCTGTCGCGGTTCAATGCGTCCGTCAGGCATGGGGCCGACATTGAACAACAGGTTACCATCACCTCCGGCTGCCCGGATCAGGGTTTGGATACACTGGGGTTTTGATTTCATATCATCCTTGGGTTTCCAGGCCCATTGCCGCCCAATGGTCATGCAGGTTTCCCAGGCCGGATCACTTTGAAAAGCACCAATGCGTTGCTCAGGTGTGCCAAAATCCGCCGCAAGGCAGGTTCGGTTATTGACCACCGCCCCTGGTTGCAACTCATGAACCATATTGATCAGGTTCCCGGCATCCCAGATCGCTGGATCGCAGCTTCTGCTGCCATCTTCATCCACCATTCCACCGAGATCAAACCACATTACGTCAATTTTGCCATACCTGGTCAGCAATTCACGCACCTGGCCATGCATCATTTCAAGAAACTGATCATGTTTATCTGTGAGATAGTTTTCATCATACCAGTCCGGCAGGGAATAGTAAAATCCCAGCGGCATGTCATGCCTGTGACAGGCCTCGGCAAGCTCTTTTACAATATCTCTTCCAAACAGGGCATCCTTGCCAGTCGACTTATAATCTGTGTATTCTGTATCCCAATTACAGAATCCATCATGATGTTTGGTAGTGAAGACCATGTACTTCATACCAGCAGCCCTGGCAATCTGCACCCATTCTTCTGCATTATAAAGGGATGGATTCCAATGTTTGTAAAGATTATCGTAAATCTCCAAAGGTGTCTCACCAGTCCCCGGCCTACCCCTGCGTTCACCTCCGCGGGACCAGCCGATTTCCCTCCCAGTCAGGCTTACCGGTCCCCAATGGATAAACATCCCGAATTTTGCATCACGGAACCATTCCAGCCGCCGGGCCTGGGTGTCGAAGAAATCCTGATTTTGAGCTTTCAGGGAGAATGATAATCCCATTATCAGGACAAGAATTAAACTGCAGAAAGGATATTTTTTCATTTTCATTTGAATAATTCATTTAATGCAAGTGCTCCGGTATATGAAATGATGCAGGCAAAAATAAAGGCGGTGATCATCCCTGCATTTAATAAAAGACCTGCCTTATGTTTTCCCATGAGCTTTTTGTTGTTTACCAGGAAAAATATCCCGCCGATGACAAGGGGTAACACAAAGACTGATGCCACCTGTGTGGCAATCTGGGCAATGATGGGATTGGCACCCATAATGGGGACTGTCAATCCGAATACACAGGCAATAGCCGTGATAACCTTGAACATTTTCGAATTTATGTCCAGGTCCCCGCTCTTATAATCAGCTATGAGAAGGGGTGCCACCATGAGTATGGGGAAAATGGATGAAAGGCCCGCAGACAGCGTTCCCACCATGAAAAGGGCTACAGCAAATTTGCCTGCAACAGGTTCCAGTGTATATACCATGTCCAGCACCTTTTCAACTGTTTTCCCCTGATAGAACAGGGCCCCCATCGCTGCTGCCATGATGGCCAGATTGATCACCAGCATGAGTATGGCCGAGATCAGGGCATCGCGGGATTGATCTTTCACATTATCAGCATTCCAGCCTTTTCCCTTGAGCAGCAGGGGCCTTACCACAAAGGTCGGTGCGGCCATGGTTGTCCCTACAAATGCCGCCACCATCAACTTACCGCCGGGCATTTTAGGAATAGAGGGTATGAGTCCCCGGGCAATACTTCCGGGATCCGGTAAAACAATAAACATCGATACGATGAATGACAGCCCCATCAGGGTGACAAAAACTACCAGCACTTTCTCGAAAAATGAATACTTCCCTACCAGGAGCAAGCCGTACATGATTATGATCAGCACGATTGCCAGTCCCAGTACCCCCCAGTAACTATTTTCAGGCAGAGTAGGAAGGAACAAGCGTAAAACCTCATAGATCCCATGTGAACTGAGCCCGAGGATGCCTGTCAATGCATTCCACTGGGCAACGATGATGCCCACCATGACCAAAATTGCCAGGATTTTACCCCCCTTCAGCCTGGTTTTGAAACTGTGAATGGATGTGCCTCCGGTAATGATGGCATACCTTCCATAAGCCTCCATCAGCACCCATGCATACAGGCAGCTGAGCAGGAGGACCCATAATAATTGCATACCGAACTGGCTTCCCGATTTTACCATGGATGTGACACTTCCTGTGCCTATGGTATAGCCGATACAGAATATACCCGGACCTATGCTTAACATGGCCAGCCAGATCCTTCGGGGGAATGAGGTCCTGGGAGAATTCATCATCTGTTGATGTGGTGATTGAAATTACCTAATACCTCTGATACTTTCAGTGCCCGTGTATAAACATTCAGCATAGTAATAGTTCCATTCAAATTCTTACCCATGGTCCAATACGCTGCTCCGTTTACTTCATGAAGGTAAGGATTGAACCGGCCCCAGCCAAATTGCCTGTCATCACCGCCATCACACAGGATACCATCTATCACGAACATGATAATTTTCGGTCCGCCGTCAACAATAACACTCATATAATGATCCTTACCTGCCTCCAGCATTCCTTTATCACAATCCCAGGTAGAGGTTGTCCGGCCATCACACATGCTGAGCCTGATCGTTTTCTCATCTGTGGTGAATAGCTGCAGGCCTTTCCCAAATTCATTACGGGTATCGATCAGTATTTGTCCGGGTATAAGATCATCGAGCCGGAAGGCAATATCAAACGAAAATCCTGAACGGATCTGCAAACCTCCATGGTCCTCCCTGCCGGGGTCATGATCATAGAAATGATCAAATTGTATCCCTTCTTTTTGCAAGGGAAATTGAACTTTTCCCAAATCCCATTCAATGGCCAACCCATCAACAGTTTCTTGCCGGTTGTCAATCTGGTTCCACAGGCCTTCCAGCAATCCCTCATCGACCATGTGTACCCGGGCGATGTCTTTTTGTGTTTCGGTAATATAATATTTGCCATTGTCTTCGACCAGGTCGGGATAGCTCATGCGGATGAGGGGATCATCATCATACAGCAGGATCTCAGGTTGGGTCCATTCAATGATCTTCCCTGTGGGACCCTCCTTCTCAATGCCGCCCATAATCCATGCGGGATTCCTGTCCTGGAATCCCTGGGTCCTGCGCCTGGGATGTTCCCGGATAAACCTTCCACCATGATTGTGGAACCAGTAAATGTATTTGCCATTCTCGCAACGCCAGGCAAAATTCGCTGCCCGGGGGTGTTTTACAAGACGGCCGTTGCTATAATGTAAATATTTTGGAATATCCCAGGTATACCCGCCATCCCGGCTGTAAGTAAATACAGGATGTCCATCAATGGTACGGTAAACGCTATAGATGGAACCGTCACTCAATACTGAATAACTCTGTTCGGCCGATATGGGACCCCCACCGGCCGGGGTCCTTAAACCAATGTCTCCTTCCGGCAATGTTTCCCAGCTGATCTTCTCAGGGTCTTTTTCAGTCAGTATATCCGGACTTCTCAACAGTACCCCTTCATTGGAAGTAAAAAATCCATCACCGAAACCACCCACCTTATGCAGGGATACATATCCCGCCCCATCAAGGATAAAAGGTTTCCCAACATTCCAGAAAAATTGTATCTCTCCACCGTAAACATTGTTGCGATCTATTTCAAACTCACGTACGGGAATGGAATAGCGTTCGGGGGACCATGTTATTCCATGATCATCGCTGTACCTGAATACAAAGTAGCCCTGCGAATCCACCCGTTTGATAGTGCCGGTCGGTGAAAAGTTGGGGTCATCCAATTTTATTTCCCGGATATTATCTGTGTTGTGATTATAAAACGCATAGATCCTGCCTGTGGGGATCTTAAGCAAAACTGCATATGAGGCTTCGGGACCATCAGTAGGTTCAAGGGGAATGAGTTCTGACCAGGACCTGCCCTGATCCTTACTTCGGGTGACGGCCACATATTGTCCGGATTGTCCTTCCCTTCCAGCCCCCGTTGTGAGAATGCACAACCATGCCCCATCGTCAGTTTTCACAATATAAGGTTGGTCGCTGTATGACTCGTCGGGGATAATCAGTCCGTTACGGATGTTTCGCCAGTCTGGTGCCTGTCCCAATGCCCCGTTGATTGGGAAAAGCATGCACAGCAGGATCAAACTTCTTATCGCCATGGCGTGCAGTCTGATTGCCAGTATCTTATTCAATTCTGGTGATTTTGAGTAAAAGCGGGAAATACCTTTTTCCCTTTACCATGTAAAATGGGATCAGATCGGTATCCATTTCAGGTAAAAACACATCTTCCATGATGAGCTTATCCGTTTTATCCATATCGAAAGATTTCTGACTGATCTGCGTCCCTGCCTCCAGGTACAATGTCCCCTGTCCCTCAACGGGTTTTACAAATACATATTCTATGTCATAAGTCCCACGCTCTATGCTAACCACCCATTTCCCGTATGGATCTTCCTGGGTCCATAACCCCCGCTGGCCAGCAGCATCATTTCTGTTCAGGTACACGGGATTTTCGTGATCACTTCCAATCGAGATCCGTGGCTGGTTTACCAGATGAGGTGATGTGACCAATTCATGATAATATTCATCCATTTCCTTTTTTAGTTCCCGGGCCAGGCTTTCTTTCTCTCCCACCAGGTTTTCGAGTTCATAAGGGTCGCTGTCAAGATTAAATAGCTGGAAATCATTAATTCCCGCATCAAAAGATGTATGCCCGACAAGTTTATAAGGGCCTTTTTGCAAAGCAATATTGTTGTACAGTTCCGGGTATTTACGGGTCCAGTAAAAGAACAGTGACCGGTTTTCCCAGTCCACCGTCCGACCACTTATCAGAGGCAAGAGATCCTTGCCATCGATCTTCACTCCTTTAGGCAGGGGAGCTTTGCAGATCGATGCAATCGTGGGTAAAATATCTATATGGGCAGCATTGACCTTAATATCTGTATCACCTTTCCATTTCCCGGGGTACTGGATAAAAAATGGTACACGGACACCACCACGATACACAGAGCCCTTTCTGCCTTTTAGTCCCGCGATATATCTTCTTTGCTGGGGCCCATTGTCCGTCATGAAAATAACCACCGTATTATCATCAATGCCCATGTCCTTAAGTTTTTGAAGCATCTTTCCAACATTATCGTCGATGTTGGTTACCATGGCATAAACCTTACGGGCATCCTCCTTATCTTTTTCAGTCATTTCAGGGAAAGGCCTGTCGTCCCCATCAAATCCCTGTGTTGGATCCACATCCTTGTACATCTTGTAGTATTTATCCGGAACCTGCAGAGGCGTATGCGGGGCATTATAAGCCAGATAACAGAAAAAGGGGCCTTCCTTATTTTGCTCAATAAATTTAAGGGCTTCCCCGGTGAAAATATCAGAGCAATAGCCCTCGTAGGATTCCTGTTGATCGTTATGCCACAGAACCGGGTCGAAGTAGCTCCTGTCAAACTTAAAATAGGTGGTAAAATCTCCTGGCTGACCCATGCCACCGGCCAGATGGATAACCGACTCATCAAAGCCCTGGTCCCCCGGCCTTGAAGGATAATTATCTCCCAGGTGCCACTTTCCAAAAGCTCCGGTTTTATACCCTGCTCCTTTCAATACCTCCGCGATAGTAATCTCACCAGTCGCCATGATGGCCCCTCCGTTATAGGTATCATGTACCCCGGTTCTCAGGGAGTACCTGCCCGTCATCAGGCTGGATCGTGTATGAGCGCAAACGGGTGACACGTAGAAGTTATCCAACCTCACACTGGCGGCTGCCAGTTTGTCCAGGTGGGGTGTTTGAATGATGGGATTTCCGTGATATCCCAGGTCCCCGTAACCCTGATCATCAGTGATTATAAGGATGACATTCGGCCGCTGGTTTATTTGGCAGATCCCGGGGATAGCAATAAAAGTTAATAATACGAATAGCAGGTTCTTCATGATTGTTGAATTAGTTTATTCCAAAATTAATAAAGCAGGATGGTATGTTCAATGGGACCATGGGCACCTATGACAAGGGACTGTTCAATATCTGCGGTTTTTGAAGGACCGGCAATGAAAACGCTAAAGCCCGATCGCCCCAGGTCAACCTGCTTGTATGCCTCATGCATATCTGAAAAAATTTTTGCCTTTTCAAGGACCAGGACGAGATGACTTGTAACAAAAGGTAATTTCCGGATCTGCATATCATGCTCATCAATCCATACTGCCCCGTTTTCAGCCACTCCCAACTGTCCCCTGATCACCACCATATCCACCTTGTCAGGGTCATCTACTGGCGAGGAAGAGCCATTCTTTTCATTCGAATTTTGTAAAAGGTCAATTACCGATTTCCCATTTTTCTCCTGTTGTTTGATCCATGCCTCCAGTTTTTCGACTGATTCAAATATTTCAATTTCGGAACCAGCGCTTTTGGCTTTATCTATAAATTCTTGTAACAAGTCTTCATCTCCTTCTATAAAGATCTTCTGTGGAGCAGGCAGATCTGCAGGAGCCGGTTTGTTCTTCGAGATGCTATTTAGAATTTCGGCCTTGCTCATGATTTTT
>DAOUVF010000029.1 GCA_030667765.1 Bacteroides sp. | reverse complement strand
TATAATATCCGGGATTTCGTGGATTTTTTTTGTCCGGGGACCAAAAGCCATTCCGACCAGATCGGGAGTAAGTTCCCCGGCCCGGGGCAATGTGCCGTCAAGCCTGCCACGAACCTTTTTCCCCAGTCCCAGTATCCCCGCCAGTAATTCTTCGACCACCGGATAACCTTCCTCTATGACCAGGATTGATTCACACATTTCATACAATGCTGCCAGTTTTTTACGCGGCAGGGGATATTGGGAAATTTTCAGGACCGGATGCGGTACTATATGATCATTGAAGTTTTCAATCAGGTAATTATATGCCAGTCCGCATACAACAATCCCCACAGAACGATCATTTCCATCGACAAACCTGTTAAAAACGCTCTGTTCAGATGCCGCTTCGAAGGCATCCTGGTTTTCAAGCAGGGCCTGGTAACTTTTCCGGGCAAGGCTGGGCAGTAAAATAAACTGGTTTGGATTTTCAGGCAATACAATAGGATTCTGGTCCATCATCTCCGACCTGGTCACTCCCGAGCGGGAATGAGCCAGTCTGGTGGTCAGCCTGAGCATAACAGGGATTTTGTATTGCTCTGACAGATCAAAGGCCCGGTAGGTCATATCATAAGTTTCCTGCTGGTCTGAGGGTTCAAAAACCGGGATCATGGCGAACTTGCCAAAAACCCGTGAATCCTGTTCATTCTGCGAGGAATGCATGGAAGGATCATCTGCCACGGCCACGACCATTCCTCCGTTCACCCCGGTAATGGCGGCATTCATGAAGGGGTCAGCGGCTACATTCAACCCTACGTGTTTCATGCAAACAATTGAACGTTTTCCGGCATATGACATACCCAGCGCGGCCTCCATGGCCGTTTTTTCATTGGCCGACCACTCACTGTGTACTTTTCCTTCCCTGGCAATTCTTGATTTTTGTACATATTCTGTGATTTCCGTGGAGGGCGTGCCCGGGTAAGCATAAATACCTGAAATACCCGCATCCAGCGCAGCCTGGGCAATGGCCTCATCCCCGAGTAACATCATTTTCTGCATGGCCTTTGGTGGATTGATTATGCAAACCAAAATAGAAAAAAAAGACTGGGCCTCAGATAAGAAAAGTCATGTTTTCCGGACCTTATAGATGCTTTAGAACATTGATAATCCTCAGGACCATACAGTCAGAACAAGCCGCCGCCGGCCGCCATAATTCCGGAACTCACAAAGATATATCCCCTGCCAGGTGCCGAGGTTCAGTCTGCCATTGGATACGGGGATGGTCAGGGTAGCCCCGAAAAGTGAAGATTTGATATGGGCGGGCATATCATCCGTACCCTCAAGGGTATGGATATAATATGGCTGGTTCTCCGGGACCAGCCTGGACATAAAGGATTCAAAATCATTCCGGACGGTTGGATCTGCATTTTCATTGAGGGTAATGGCCGCAGAGGTATGCTTCAGCAAAATGTTTACCAGTCCCGTATCAGGTAACTCAGGAAGCTCTTGCTCAATATACCTGGTGATCAGGTGAAAACCCCTATCAAACGGGGGCAGGCTGATTTCCTTCTGCTTTATCATCACTTTATATTAGGCCTTACAAAAATAGATAATCCTTCGAAACACTGAATACTTATTCAAAAAGGATGATCGTTTTATAATGTAAGGAATTTTACCCATTTTTGAACTTTCCTTTCTTCCAGGAGGCTGCGTGCATAGAAAATTGATAATCATATCTATCCTGATCGCTGGTATAATTACACCAGTCCTCAGCCAGGACGACGAAAAACTGGTCCAGTTATCCGGTGTGGTTCGCAATGAATACCTGCAACCATTGCAGTTTGTTCATATCCTGATCATGAACCAGCACCGGGGCACCATAAGTGACACCCGCGGGATGTTCTCATTTGTCGTTCATCCCCGGGACACCATTATGTTCTCGGCAGTGGGCTACAAACGGACCGGATTGATCATTCCTGATGACCTTGCCTCATTCAACTACCCCGTTGATGTAATAATGGAGGGGGATACTATAGAGATCAGGGAGGTAATAATCCTTCCCTGGAAAACATATGAAGAATTCAAAGTGGCCTTTATAAGCATTGAACTGCCCGATGATGATCTTAAGCGTGCTTACAGGAACCTGGCCATGATCAAGCACCAGATCCATAATCCGAATGCCGCCCCTGACCCTGATCTGAATTACCAGTATCACCTCAGGGAACAGTACAATGAAATGTATACGGTTGGACAGACGCCATACTATAGCATATTTAATCCTATGCGATGGGCAGAATTCTTTAAATACCTGGAAGAAGGCAAGTTCAAGGATCCCAACAAGTGACATTTTAAAGCACAATTTAATTACCAGTTATCTGTTTAATGATTATTGAGTATCGAAGGATGAAAACCAGGATTCTTTTCATAATGTTATGCTGTATGCCGGTCCTGGTCAATGCTCAGGAAACCGCTTATGTCAACGGAAAGATCATTGATAAAAACCGGGCGCCCGTATTCCTTGCCAATGTAACAATCCCTGGTACACCTTATGGCACCGTAACAGATGAAGAAGGAGTCTTCAAACTTGAAATCCCTGCGAATGAAGACATTACACTGACCATATCATACCTTGGTTTTGAACAAATCACACTCAGTCTTCACCTTCAGCCCGGCGAAACCCATGAAATCAGGCAGGTACTCAGGGAAACTGTACAGAACCTGGATGAAGTAACCATCAGGGAACAACATGAACGGGCAACTACCATAAACCGGATCGATATTAAAACCCTTGATATGCTTCCCAATGTCTCAGGTAATCTTGAGACTATCCTTGGTACGCTGCCGGGTGTTTCTTCCCGTAGTGAGCTCAGTTCCCAGTACTCGGTACGGGGAGGTAATTTCGATGAGAACCTCGTATATGTCAACCTTATTGAAATTCACAGGCCCTTCCTTGTACGTTCAGGCCAACAGGAAGGCCTCAGCTTTATTAACCCGGACATGGTTTCCTCTATCAAATTCTCAGCAGGCGGATTCGATGCGCTGTATGGAGATAAAATGTCTTCTGTACTGGATATCACATACCGCAGGCCGGTTAAATTTGGAGGATCGGCAAGCATAAGCCTGCTTGGCGGGTCCCTCCAGCTTGAAGGAGTCTCCAGGAACAAGCGTTTTACCCACATTTCCGGGTTTCGTTACAAGACCACACAATACCTCCTGAGTTCACTGGAAACACAGGGTGAATATAATCCGAACTTCTATGATTTTCAGACCCTTCTTACCTACAAGCTGGCACCCGAATGGGAGATCAGTTTCCTGGGAAATATCGCCCTTAACCGTTATCATTTCATGCCCGAGTCCCGGCATACAGACTTTGGTACCTTCCAGAACCCGCTGAACCTGAAGATTTATTATGAGGGCCAGGAACAAGACAGATTTGATTCCTATACCGGGGCATTGACCCTGCAGTATGCCCCCAGTGACAGGCTCTCCCTGAAATTTATCGGATCAAGTTATTACTCAGTTGAACAGGAACATTATGATATTCTCGGTGAATACCTGATCAATGAACTGGATAACCGGCTGGATTCCGAGACCTATGGGGACAGTATACTGAACATTGGTGTAGGCGGCCAGTTGAACCATGCCCGCAACAACCTGAATGCATTCGTATATTCAGCCGCTCACCTGGGTACCCTGGTGAGGGACCGTGGTACGTTGAAATGGGGTGTAAAATGGCAGCAGGAGCGGATCAGGGACAAGATCAGTGAATGGGAAATGATCGATTCCGTTGGCTATTCCGTTCCATATACAGGCCATACCATCTCCCTTTTTAACGTTTATAAATGGAATCACCGGCTCTTCAGCAACCGGCTGACCTCTTTCGTTCAGAATACAACGACTTTTGAGAGCAACAATACGATGTACTACCTCAGTGCGGGTATCAGGGCCTCATACTGGGATATGAACAATCAGTTTTTGCTGAGTCCCAGGGTCACATTCTCAGTGAAACCGGACTGGAAACGTGACCTGGTTTTCAGGCTGGCCACAGGTTATTACTACCAGCCACCTTTCTATAAGGAATTACGATACCCGGACGGCACACTGAATCAGGACCTGCAGGCACAAAAATCCATACATTTCGTACTCGGTGGAGATTATGTTTTTACAGCCTGGGAGCGTCAGTTCAAGTTTAGTACCGAAATCTACTATAAACACCTGGATCAGCTGGTACCCTATAAGCTGGATAATGTCAGGATTGAGTATGCGGGTGAAAACCTGGCCAGGGGGTATGCTGTGGGACTGGATATGAAAATTCATGGTGAGTTTGTTCCTGGCGCAGCATCATGGGCCAGTCTGAGCCTGATGAAGACCGAGGAAGATATCATTGGTGATTTTTACTATGATAAAGATGGGAACCGGATTGAACCTGGTTATTATCCCAGACCCACCGACCAGCGGGTTATGGTGGGTATTTTCTTCAGGGATTATCTCCCCAGCCTTCCTGACTATAAAGTACTGCTGAACCTGATTTACGGATCAGGACTCCCTTTCAGTCCGCCAAATATTCCTCGTTATGACGTACATTTCAGAATGCCTTCATACAAACGGGTTGATATCGGTTTTGCCAAGATACTTAAACGGGAGGATGCCATCCTGAAGGATGGAAATCCTTTTCGCCATTTCAGAAGCATTTGGATCAGCGCCGAGGTATTTAACCTGCTTGATGTAAGGAATGTCATTTCCTACACGTGGATAAAAACAGTCTCGAACCAGGATAATGTCCCGGGTGCCTTCGCTGTCCCTAACTACCTTACCGGAAGACGCTTCAATGTAAGGCTGACAACCAGGTTTTAGTTTCCTGAAAAATATGTGCATGATTGAAACCAGGAATGATCAGGATTGATTATTTTTACAGCCTGAAATAAATTACCTACAGATGAATACACAGGATTACATTGCAAAGGAAGACAAATTTGGCGCACATAATTATCACCCACTGCCTGTGGTATTGGACAAGGGACAGGGTGTTTATGTATGGGATGTTGAAGGACGGAAATATTTTGATTTCCTGTCGGCCTATTCTGCCGTGAACCAGGGACATTGCCACCCGAAGATCGTATCGGCCATGAAAGACCAGGCAGAAAAGCTGACCCTTACTTCAAGGGCATTTTATACCAGCGTGCTGGGGGAATATGAAGAATTCATTGCCAATTTCTTTGGATATGATAAGGTATTGCCCATGAATACAGGTGCCGAGGGCGACGAAACAGCCCTGAAGCTATGCCGTAAATGGGCCTATACCAGGAAGGGGATTAAAGAAAACGAGGCCAAGATCATTGTTTGCGAGAATAATTTCCACGGCCGGACCATTACCGTGATCTCCATGTCAACCGATCCTGATTCATATGCCGGATTCGGACCTTTTACACCGGGTTTTGTAACGATACCTTACGATGATCTCGGGGCCCTTGCGAAAGAGCTGGAAGATCCCAATGTGGCAGGGTTCCTGGTTGAACCCATTCAGGGTGAGGCCGGTGTACATGTTCCTTCGGATGGATACCTGACAAAAGCATACGAGATGTGCAGGGAAAAGAATGTCCTTTTCATTGCCGATGAGGTCCAGACAGGTATAGGGCGTACCGGTAAATTACTTGCATGTGATCATGAAGGAGTCCGACCGGACATCCTCATCCTGGGGAAAGCACTCTCGGGAGGTGTTTATCCAGTATCAGCCGTGCTCTGTGATGATGATATCATGCTTTGTATCAAACCCGGCGAACATGGATCTACATTTGGCGGGAACCCGGTGGCTGCCAAAGTGGCCATTGCTGCCCTGGAGGTTATCAAGGATGAAAACCTGGCTGAGAAGGCTGAAGAACTGGGTGAATATTTCCGGAATGAACTGGGCAAGATCGACTCTGATATGATTGAGACCATTCGTGGTAAAGGACTGCTCAATGCCATTGTGATCAAACCCAAACAGGGAAATACTGCCTGGGATATCTGTGTGGCTATGAAGGAAAATGGATTACTGGCCAAACCGACTCATGATCACATCATCCGGTTTGCTCCACCATTGGTTATCACCAGGGAAGAGCTTTTAGAGTCTGTTGGCATCATCCGCAAAACGATGGCCGAGTTCGAGTAAGCTCATCCGCCCTGGTGTCTATCTGCCAGGATCTTTGCGACATCTTCCAGCCTGTATCCCCTGTCGACCAGCAGGATTGTCATATGGAAAAGCAGGTCTGCTGCTTCATTCAAGAGACATTCATCATCGGAATCCATGGCTTCTATGACCAGCTCGGCAGCCTCTTCGCCAAGTTTTTTGGCAATTTTCCTGGGACCCTCACGGAAAAGTTTTGCTGTATAGGAATTCTCGGGCAGCTCTTCTTTCCTCGTTTGCAATAATGCCTGGAGCTTCTGAAGAAAGGACAGGTTATCCTGGACAGTTTCCCCGAAACAGGTCCTCATCCCGGTATGGCATGCCGGTCCCAGTGGATTCACCCTTATCAGGAGGGTATCAGCATCACAATCCTCAAGTATCTCTACAACATCCATAAAATTCCCGCTCTCCTCCCCTTTGGTCCACAAGCGTTCCCTGGTACGGGAATAAAAGGTGACCTTTCCTTCACTCAGGGTTTTCTCATAGGCTTCCTGGTTCATGAAACCCAGCATCAGTACCTCGTTTGTCTGTGCATCCTGGATGATGGCTGGAAGGATACCTCCCATTTTATCAAAGTTTAATGACATATATGATGTTTTTATTACCTGACTGGTATATTATGGTTTCTTAAATGTGTTTTAAGGTCCTGTATCCCGATCTCCCTGAAGTGGAATATAGAGGCCGCCAGTGCAGCATCGGCCTCACCCTCCCCGAAGACATCCACAAAATGGTTCATCTTCCCTGCCCCACCCGAGGCGATGACAGGTATCCCAAGACTGGTGGATAATTGCGCCGTGGCCTGGTTTGCATATCCGTTTTTGGTACCGTCATGGTTCATGGAGGTAAACAGGATCTCACCGGCGCCCCGCTGTTCTGCTTCACGTGCCCATTCAAATAACCTGCGCTTTGTCTTGATCCTGCCCCCGTTGACATACACGAACCAGTCATCTTCCTCGAAATTTGCATCTATGGCCACAACCACGAACTGGCTCCCGTAGGAACGGGCAACCTGGCCGATCAGGTCAGGGTTCTTCACCACGGCCGAGTTAATGCTCACCTTGTCAGCTCCCGCATTCAATAAGGGATCGACATCACTGAGATCACGGATACCGCCCCCGACGGTAAAGGGTATATTGACATGCTCTGCGATCTTTCGGACCAGGTTGGCAAAGAGGTTCCTTCCCTCATGGGTGGCTGTGATATCCAGATAAACAAGTTCATCCGCTCCCGCCCTTGCATATTCCGCTCCCATTTCTACGGGATCACCCACTTCCCTGATGTCCAGAAAATTGATCCCCTTCACTGTCTGCCCGTCACGAATATCCAGGCATGGTATGATTCTTTTCGCTAACATATTGGATCATTCATTGAAAAACTCCATTATCTCCTGTGATGTGATATTTCCTTCAAAAAATGCTTTTCCGAAAATGACCCCATCTATCCCGGCCTGCTCAAGTTCCCGGATGTCCTCCATCCCTGAAACCCCGCCACTGGCAATGATCTCCAGTGTCGGGAACCGGTCTTTCAGTGCCTTATACAAATCCAGGGCGGTTCCCCCCAGCATTCCGTCTCGTGCTATATCCGTACATATCAGCCTGATAATACCTAAGTCCATATATCCTTGCACAAAATCAAAAATCCCCAATGTGGTATCCTCCTGCCAGGCATTGATGGATATCTTCCCATCCCTGGTATCAGCTCCGAGAATGATTTTTGCGGGACCGTACTGCATCAGCCATTTTTCTACTTTAGCCCGGTCTCTTACGGCAATGCTGCCGGCGGTTATCATGGCTGCCCCTGCATCAAAGACTGATTGTATATCTTCATCACTCTTGATACCTCCGCCGAAGTCAATGACCAGTGGCGTGTCTTCAGCAATTGATTGGAGAATGTCAAGATTTACAACCTTTCCCGCCTTTGCCCCGTCGAGGTCCACCAGGTGCAATCGCCTGACTCCTAGACCGGCAAAATGCCTGGCAACCTGCAGGGGCTGGTCAGAATATGTCTTCTTTTGCTGGTACTGGCCCTGCACAAGCCTGACACATTTCCCGTCAATGATATCTATGGCCGGTATCAGTTCAATCATAGTTCCAGGAAGTTTTTAAGGATCTTTTCGCCAACCGGACCGCTTTTTTCGGGATGGAACTGTGTGGCATAAAAATTATCGCGCTCAATGGCTGCACTGAAAGGAATATTGTAATGGGTCATGGCACTTGTATTTTCTCCCAATGCTGCATAATAGCTGTGTACAAAATAGACAAAAGTACCTTCAACTTCCGGACTTAATAATTTGCCTCTGACATTTTCAAGACTGTTCCAGCCCATATGCGGGACCTTCAATTTCATTTCAAATTTTTTCACCTCCAGGTCAAAGATCCCGATGCAGTCCGCATCACCCTCCTCGGTATGGGCACACATCAGCTGGAGTCCAAGGCATATTCCCAGGACCGGCTGTGTAAGCTCCCTGAGCAGGATATCCAGTTTTCTTTCTTTCAGGTATTTCATGGTTGTGCTTGCTTCACCCACCCCGGGAAAGATCACCCTGTCTGCAGTACGTAACTTTTCGTGATCATCTGTTATGACGGCTTCTATGCCCAGCCTTTCCAGGGCAAAATACACTGACCTGATATTCCCTGCATTATATTTTACGATGGCTACCTTCATTTGTCTAACTGAATACGACGGTCTTGTTTTTGTAAACCATTACCTTGCGGGATAAATGTGCATGTATGGCCCTGGAAAGTACGATCTTTTCAAGGTCCCTGCCAATCCGGATCATGTCAGAGACAGAGTCCCTGTGGGTTACCCTGGCCACATCCTGGTCGATGATGGGTCCCTCATCAAGGTCCTCCGTCACATAGTGGCTGGTAGCACCAATGATCTTCACACCCCGCTCATAAGCCGAATGGTATGGCTTTGCACCTGGGAAAGCCGGCAGGAAAGAATGGTGGATATTGATGATCTTGTTCCTGTAATGGCTGACAAAATCATTGGAAAGGATTTGCATATACCTTGCCAGCACGATAAAATTGACCGAATAATCCTTTAATAATTTAAGTTCCTGCTTTTCCTGTTCTGCCTTGTTTTCTTTGTTCTTGGGGAAACTGTAAAAATTGGGTCCAAACTTGTGTACCGTATCTTTCTGGGTTTCATGGTTGCTAATGACAAGCGGGATATCCACCCTCCATTCACCGGACTGGTACCTGGCAAGGATGTCGTCGATGCAATGCGGGATCTTGGATACGAAGATCGCCATACGTGGCCTCATATTTGACAAATAAAGCCTCCAGTTCATTTTGAATTGCCTGACCAGGGGATCCAGGTGCTTTTCTAACGATTCAATGGGGATATGGAATTTTACCAGTTCCCATTCCAGCCTCATGAAAAATACCCCGGCCTCCCTGTCAACATGCTGATCAAGGTATAAGATATTTCCCTCGTGCTCGCTCAGGAAGCTGGTGACCGCGGCCACGATCCCGGGTCGGTCCGGACAGTGGATCAGCAGGATAGCAGTATTTGTATTTGGTTCATTCATGTCTTATCTACTATTTACAAAGCACCCTTTGTGGAGGGGATTTCCGATTGCCATGGATTTCGTTTTACAGCCTGCATCAGGACTTTGGCAAAGGCTTTGAATATAGCTTCGGCTTTGTGATGTTCATTTTTTCCCTCTACTTCAATATGGAGGTTGCATTTGGCCGAATCACTGAAAGACTTGAAGAAATGCTCAAACATTTCCGTGGGCATGTCGCCGATCTTCTCCCTGCTGAATGCTGCTTTCCAGACCATCGCACTCCTTCCTCCCAGGTCCATGGACACCTTGGCCTCGGATTCATCCATGGGCAACAAAAATCCGTACCTGTCAATTCCCCTTCTGTCACCCAGGGCCTTGCTGAATGCTTCGCCCAATGCCAGTCCGGTATCTTCAATGCTGTGGTGTTCATCGATATGCAGATCACCTGTTACCTCCACTTCCAGGTCAATCCCACCATGTCTTGCGATCTGTTCCAGCATATGGTCAAAAAAGCCTATCCCGGTGGAGATCTTATACTGGTTGGTCCCATCCAGGCTCAGGTCTATGCAGATCTTTGTTTCGGATGTTTCCCTAACGATCTGTGCACGACGCCTGTTCTTTAACAGATAAGTATAAATGGCAGACCAGTCCCCCGCTATATAACTGCAATGAGATATGAGTCCGGCTTCATCAATTTCCGGCTGTTGGTCTTGTTCCCCGAGCAGTATGGCTTTTGCACCCAGGTTCCTGGCCAGTTCAATATCGGTCATCCGGTCACCGATCACAAAAGAATTGGCCAGGTCATAAGCGCCTTCCATATAAGCAGTCAACATGGCGGTACCCGGTTTCCTTGTCGGAAGATTATCCTCAGGCATGGAGCGGTCTATGTGAATCCCGTCGAATGTGATACCTTCATTCTGAAATGCGGTAAGGATCTTCTGCTGGACCAGGTTATAAACTTCTTCAGGGTACTGTGCCCTGCCCATCCCGTCCTGGTTGGAAACCATGATCAGTTCATAATCCAGTTGCTGCCGGATAAAATACAGGTTTCTGAAGACGCCAGGCAGGTATTCCAGTTTTTCGAGGGAATCTACCTGGAAATCAACCGGTGGTTCCACTACCAGGGTACCATCCCGGTCTATGAATAATGCTTTCTTCATTGAGGATATGATTTCATGAGTTCAATAAGCCTCTTGTTCTCATCCGGTGTCCCTACCGTGATGCGGATGCAACCTTCACAATGTGTCAGGCCTGATCGATTCCTGACTATAACACTACGTTCATTCAGAAATGTATAAATGCCATCCGGATCCTCCACCCTGACCAACAGGAAATTCGCGTCAGATGGAAATATCTTAAGTATGTATCCTATTTCTTCCAGCCGGCCTCTGAGTTTTGTTCTCTCTGCAAGGATCTCTTTTACCCATTTTTCCCTGCTTCCGGCCGATCCGAGCATCTCCAGTGCTTTCATCTGGGTCAGGTAATTCACGTTATAGGGATACTTAACCCTGTTCATGTATTTGATCACCTCCGGATCCGCCAGTGCCATGCCCAGCCGTATACCTGCCAGTCCCCAGGCCTTCGAGAGCGTTCTCAGGATGACAAGGTTCCGGTGTTCACCCTGCGCCGGAAGCAATCCTTCCGACCCGCAAAAATCAATATATGCTTCATCCAGGACAACCATCCCTTTGAATTCCGATAGGATCCTGGTAATCTCAGCCTTACCAAGAAGGTTCGCACTGGGATTGTTAGGTGAACAGAGGAAAACCATTTTTGTTTCCTCTCTTACTGCTGCCAGCAAGCGCTCCGCATCCAGGCTGAAATCCTTATTCAGGCTGACAAAATCTACCGCTACATTGTTGATATCGGCACAGACTTTATACATCCCATAGGAAGGATCAATAATAATGATCCTGTCTGCAGCTGGTTCACAAAAAATCCTGATCAGCAGGTCAATGGCCTCATCGCTGCCATTGCCCAGGAAGATCCGTTCAACAGTGGTGGAAATAATGTCCGAGATCTTTTCTTTCAGGGCCATCTGGACAGGATCCGGATACCTGTTGAATGGCTCATTGTAGGGACTTTCATTGGCATCCAGCAGTACTGCTCCGTCTCCTGAATACTCATCCCTGGCGGAGGAATATGGGATCAGATCCCTGATATTTTTCCGTATAAGGCCTTTAATATCACTCATCCATTAACAATTTTCTGTCAATTTCCTCAGCCTGATATCCACGGCAATGCTGTGGGCCATCAACTCCTCCTCCTCTGCCAGTACCTTGATTGCCGGTCCGAGGTTGGTGAGTCCATCTTCACTGATCTCCTGGTAGCTGATCCTCTTCATGAAGCTTTCCAAGCCGATCCCGCTGTAAGCCCTGGCATATCCCCCGGTAGGCAGGGTATGGTTGGTACCGGACGCATAATCCCCTGCACTTTCAGGTGTATAGGATCCCAGAAATACAGATCCTGCATTGAGTATCCTGTCGCCTACCTCTTCATAGTCCCGGCATTGGATAATGAGATGTTCAGGGGCATAACTGTTGATCATGTCCAGGATGCTCTCCATGTCATCCATGACAATCAGTCTGCTGTTCCTGAGAGCAGCCTCTGCAATTTCTTTCCGGGGAAGTGTGGCAAGCTGTTTATCCAGTTCGGCCCTGACATTTGTTATGATCTTCTCCCGGGTAGCTACCAGGATCACCTGGCTGTCTGTCCCATGTTCTGCCTGTGAAAGCAGGTCCGCTGCAATGAATGCAGGATCAGCACTGTCATCTGCAATAACGGCTACTTCCGACGGTCCGGCCGGCATATCAATGGCAACATTCTCGAGGCTGACCAGTTGTTTTGCAACAGTCACATACTGGTTACCCGGACCAAAAATCTTGTACATCCTGGGTATACTTTCGGTACCAAAGGCCATGGCAGCAATGGCCTGGGCTCCTCCGACCCGGTAGATCTTTTCAATGCCAAGGATGCCTGCGCAATACAATATTGCCGGATGAATCCTTCCATCGGCCTTCGGCGGTGTACACAGGATGATCTCACGGCAGCCTGCAATCCTGGCCGGGATGCCCAGCATCAGTACAGTCGACAGCAGGGGAGCGGTCCCCCCGGGAATATACAGGCCAACCTTTTCAATGGGCTTATGTTTCAACCGGCACTCCACTCCGGGCATGGTATTGATTACCAGGTCCTCCGGTTTCTGACTCCTGTGAAAACGCTCAATATTGGACTTTGCGATGGCTATGGCTTCCTTCAGGGATTCAGATAAATGCTGACCGGAATCCCTTATTTCATCAGCTGAGAGCTGAATCTCCCGGAGCTCTGCATTATCGAAGGCCAGTGTATAATCTTTCAGGGCCCTGTCTCCCTCCTTCCGTACAGTTTCCAGGATTGTAAGAACATTATCCCTGAGCCCGGGAAAATCAACTTCCGGCCTGGCCAGTATGGAAGGCCACTGGTCTTTTGATGGGTTTACATAAATTTCCATTGCTTCAGGTTATCATTTTCTCAATCGGGACAACAAGGATGCCCTGTGCACCATGCTCCTGCAACTTGTCAATTACATCCCAGAAATCATTTTCATTCAGGACTGAATGCACCGAACTCCAGCCTTCCTCTGCCAGTGGCATGATAGTGGGGCTCTTCATTCCTGGTAAAATAGCGGCAATGTCATCCAGTTTTTCATTTGGCGCATTTAACAAAATGTATTTATTATTCTTCGATTTTTGCACTGCTCTTATCCGGAAAATCAGTTTATCAAGGATTTGCCGTACCGGAATTGATAATTCCTTATTGGCGACCAGTACAGCCTCTGACTGCATTACTACCTCCACTTCCCGTAATCCATTGCTAATCAGCGTACTGCCTGTGCTGACTATATCGAAGATCGCATCGGCCAGTCCTATGCCCGGGGCGATCTCTACTGAACCACTGATCTCATGGATCTCGCAATCGAGATGATTTTCGTGCAGGTAAGTCCCCAGTATCTCCGGATAGGATGTGGCTATTCGCTTGCCGTCCAGATCCCCTATCCCACTATACGTTTCACCTTTCGGCAGGGCAATGGACAAACGGCAACGGGCAAATCCCAGACGTTCAATGATTTGCAGTTCATGGCCTTTTTCCTTTACCACATTCTCCCCGACAATCCCCACATCTGTGACCTTGTCAAAGACATACTGGGGGATATCATCATCCCTCAGGAATACAGCTTCCAATGGAAAGTTCCTGGCAGCTGATAAAAGCTTCCTGTTACCGTTTGCCAGTTTAATGCCTGATTCCTCTAACAGCTCTAGTGACTGCTCACTGAGGCGTCCGGATTTCTGTATGGCAATGCTTAATTTCTCCATAATTAAAAACAAAAAAAAGGTTTGCAGCATCTGCAAACCTTGATTTATAAAGTTTATTCGATAAGCTGCATACCACT
>DAOUVF010000048.1 GCA_030667765.1 Bacteroides sp. | reverse complement strand
TGCCTGATTCTTTCAAAATCACTGATGATATCGCCCACTTTATCAGACGCTACATGCCCATAGGTAATGTTATCTATCTGTACGACCGGAGCCAGTGTACAACAGCCGAGGCAATTCACCTTTTCAAGGGTAAACTTGCCGGTGAAATCAGTGTTCACACCCTTATCCAGTTTCATCTCCCTTCTCAGGGCATCGTAGACCAGGGCGGAGCCTTTCACATGGCAGGCTGTCCCCACGCAAACCTTGACCATATGTTCCCCCACCGGTTCCAGCCTGAACTGGGAATAAAAACTGGCTACACCCAGGATCTGTTCAAGTGTGATATCCGAAAGGTCGCTGACCGCCCTAAGTGCATCTTCGGGCAGGAAGTTGTATTTCTCCTGTATGGCCTGGAGGATGGGAATGACGGATCTCTTTTCTGTCCCAATACCCGAAACAATAGAAGCTATATCGTCTACCTGTATTCTTTGTTCTGTCCTACTCATTACCAATGCAATACAAATATTTCTCTCCACGCAGGTAAATGGTTCCGTCTGAGAAAGCCGGGCTGGCGTAAGCCCTTTCGCCCAGCGTGGGGGTCCCCAGCTTTTTCATCTCTTTACTCAGGCTGAAAATATGCATGATACCACCCGTATCCATGGCATACAATTTCCCGTCTGCGACCAGGGGAGATGCAGAAAAGCCCTGCTGGGCCTCTTCCTCCCAGTATTTTTCACCGCTGGCTGCATCATAGCAGACAAGCACTCCATAGCTGGTGGCAATGAAGATGAGTCCGCCAGATACCACGGGACTCGCAATCTCGGGCAGGTATTCATCATTTTCCCAGACTACCGGATCAGCGGCACCGGGCCTGATTGCTACCAGGCGTGCATATTCGTTGGCTGCATAAACAAGGCCTTCGCCGAAAGCCGGGGAAGGTCCCACTTCCCCCATCATGCAATCCACGGACCATAATTCCTTACCCGTCTCCGGATCATAGCCCGCCACCAATGGGTCAGCAGAAAGGATGACCTGGTGATTACCCCCGATCTCTGCAAGGATGGGAGATGCCCAGGAGATTCCGGTCTGCCTGCTTGTTTCCCACCGGGTATTGCCTGTGGACGTATCGAGGGACAAAAGTTTCCCGCCCTTGTTGGAATCATACTGAACCAGCAGGTGATTATTCCAGATGATGAGCGAGGATGAATGGCCATAGTGATTGTCCGGAACCCCCAGGTTCCTTGCCCACACCCTTTTGCCGGTCATGGTAAATGCAATGATATCTCCCGTGGCAAATATCGCATAAACACGGGTGCCGTCAGTTGCCACAGTAGGTGCAGACAATCCCGTATCTTCTGTTACCCTGGGAGGTGTGGCAGGTGAGCCGGGAATATCCCTGACTTCCTGCTGCCAGAGCAGCTTTCCGGTCCCACTATCAAAGCAGTAAACCATTCTTACGCTGTTATCCCCGCTCGTAAGGAATAATTTATCCTCCCAGAGTACCGGGGAATTATATCCCTGCATTGGGATTTCTGCCTTCCACCGTATATTTTTTCCCGTCATGCCATCCCAGTCCACCGGTATATTTTTATGTTGCGAAACACCATTCCCAAAGGGACCCCGGAATCCATTATGATGGGTGCCTGCAAGCCCGGAGAGTCCGGCAGGGGCAGTCAGTCCAACGGATTCCCCTTCAACTGTTTGTGCAGCAAGTTCATCGTCCCCTGCAGGTTCACCGTCCAGTTGACTTTCTGAGGGAGTATAGGCTTCACCCTGAACGGTATCGGGACTTTCAGTGATGGCTATCACTTCAATGGATTCATCTGCAGCCGGTCCGGCACCCTCTCCTTCCCCGGAAGCCTGGTAAGGTTTCAAATGGTCATTCACCGCAAATGAGGCCAGGAAGGCCAGGAGCAGAATGGTTCCACCGGCTATCATGATCCATCGCTGGGAAAAGGTCCTGGCGGTTGCCTCACTGACCTGTGCAGCATCGGGTTCCTCTATCCTGGATCTTGCAGTAAAGTAATAACGCATGGCAAAAATCCATATGACGGAGCCCAGGAGCAAAAGGTAGCGACCTGTCTTCACCTGCCACTGGCTGGTGAAAAATGCTTTCCTAGCCAGGAGATCCAGGCTTCGGATCTCACTTTTAAGTTCTTCATTATTGGGTTCATCTTTCAGGCGCTCTACAAGCAGTTCCATAGATTCCAGTTCGAGGGGGTCATTTGCCTTCAACTGGTAATAATTCAGCATCAGCAGGATGGCCACAATAAATGAGAATACAAAGGCCACAATCGCCGCATTGGCTGAAATTTTCAATATTTGATCTTCATTCATTCCTTTTCTTGTCTTTTTTTAGTTTTTAACCGGACAATAATCCATGCATCTACCACAACTGAAGCAATCCCCCCTGTTGGGCTGATAATCCTTCCGTTTTCGAAATACGACCTGGTTCAACAGGGTAATACCGATTACCAGCCCTATAAATCCTCCCATGAACCATCCTCCTGTCCGGAATTTCTGCTGAACAACCCGGGCGTCCTCCACCAGTGTATCAAGCGTTTTCCCTGAACTTAAAAATGCCTGGATATCAAGATTATCAGGATCATTTACCAGTTCAGGATGATGGATGAGTAATTCCGATAAATAAACATCCTGGTGGGCCCTGGAGAGGTAAGTATATGATTTGGAGGCAATAAAACCTCCAACCAGGACCCATACGGGAATCAGCAGTGAATATAAAATAAATCTCCTGTAGTAGGTCCTGCCCGGAGGGGGTGCGCTCTCTTCCGTGGGGTGATCTATGGCATCGAATGGACATGAACTGGTGCATAGTTTACACTTTATACAGTCCGATGGGGTGATGCTTAGATGCCATTTGGAGAACCTGGACATCCAGTTCAGCAGGACACCATAGGGACAGAAAAACCTGCAATAGGGCCTGGACACGAACATCCCCAGCAACAGGAAAGCAACGCCCAGCACCACCATATGATAAGGTGCATCCAACCTGAATATCCCCACAAACGGATCATAGCGGCATATGATAAATTCTGTTCCTGTGGCCGCAAACAGAATGGCCAGTCCCAGGTAAACCACCGGAATGATCCCGGCCGACTTCCTTAACCAGGGCGGCAGGGAAATGGGATGGATAATGAGCAGGTCCTGGATGGCTCCCAGGGGACATGCCCCCGCGCAGAATGTCCTGCCGAAAAACAGGGCATAGAGAAGGGGCAAGAGGAAAAAGGCCAGCGCAGTTATGGATATGTTATAAGCGGCATCACTGAGGGACAGAGCCACATTCTGGATGGCCCCTATAGAACAGATACATCCTTTCCTGTAAAATCCAAAATAAATCAGTGTAAAGACGGAAAGCCATAGAATACCTCTGCGGGAACGGGACCTGAGGGCGAACCATGTGGCAAGGGACAGCACAGCCAGGAGCACCAGGACATCCATATATTCTACTGCGAGTCCCCTGGGCTCAGGGGTCGTGGGACTGGGTTGGACATAACCGGTTTCAAATTCCGGCTTGGGAAAACGCTGCTGTGCCGCCGCCACCTGTACCAGAATGATCAGTATACCAAATAGTACTATTTTAACCCGCTTACTCATTATATTTTATCTGCCTCGCTTCAGGTATCTGTTGTTTTGGTGAAACTGCCTTTGATCATGTAGGGTGTATCGGATGGAACCCTTTTAATTGCCTTGGAAGGGCAAACCCTGGCAATGGAACATTCATTGCAGTTGCGGCAGAGGTCATGCCGTATCTGCAGGTGTAATGACCCATTGCCGAAAGAAGTACATCCCTTGACACATTTGGCACAGCCGATGCAGAGATCCTCATCGATCTCATATTCAAAATAGGGTTCTTCAATAAACTTTCGTATCAGGGCAGCAGTGGGACATAATTGATTCTCTGCACCTGTATCCAATTTAACCGCCCCGGGAATAAAGTAACCTCCGCAAAGATCACAATAGCCGCAGATATCATATGCATGGACACATTTCACAGCAGAGGGATTGCGGACACATTCTGTGGCACAACGGCCGCATTGATTGCATTCGAAAGGATCGATCTGCCACACCCAGTCTCTGCCGGTCGAATTTTTTAAAGCCAATCCGCCAATCCCCCCTACCGACACTACCAGGGAGGCACGGATGCTGCTTTGAATAAAATCCCTCCTGTTAAATCTTTTATTTTTCTTCATCTGATTTCACTTTATTCTCTTCCGGCGGGTTGCATACCCTGTTCAACCCGCAACCGGCACAATCTGAATTAGCAGCGCAATAATTCCGAAGAGAAACCCTTCGGGAAGCAAACAGAAAGCCTCCTGCTGCCAGCAAAACCAGCAACATAAACCACCTGCCTGAACTTCTTATAAATTCAATCCTTGTCATTTCATCCTATTTTGGTTCAAATATGCGGATCATGTTCCGGTCATAATCCAGTGCATATACTATCCCTTCCTCATCCACAGCTACATCCGGAGCTTCCCCGTCCTCCATGAACTTATCCGGTAGTGCCACAACAGTGGATAATTCTCCGGATGGCTCATAAATCTTTATGCGTACCACTCCTTTCTCGCTTGTCAGGAATGATCCGTCAGCCATGATGGCGATGTGGGCGGGATTGCAACAGCCGCTGAAACCATCGATCTCAGGCGAAATATTTTCCAGGTAGGATCTCAGGTTGCCCTCATCCGTGTAATTTTCCAGGGCAAGCTTACCCGGATTGACCACCCATAGTTCGCCATCCGGGTTCACGCCTAGGTCGAAATAGGGGCTTGGCACGATGAAGCCGTGATTTCCTTCTATGCTGGTCTTTCCTTCAAATGAGTCAACATATTTACCCTCAGCCGTATACAGATGAACAGCCCTGTTGCCGGCATCGGCTGCAAAGATGGTTCCATCCTTAAGGGCCAGTGCCGTGATCACGGCCCGTTCATCCAAAGGTTCACTCCGCCATTTCATTTCCCCTGCTGCAGAATACAAGGCAACTGCGTTCCGGTGACCGACAATGATGTCTCCCTGCTTGCTTACTTCCAGGCATCCGGCAGGCTCGGGCAGGGTGATCTTGAGAATCTGCCTGCCTGCATAATCGAATACCTGCAGGAAAGTATCTGCAGCCAGGTAGATTTTTTCGCCCGCTACAGCGATCCCTCCTGCCTGCCGGGCATTGATCCGGTAGTTTTTTGTCTCCTGATAGGTGACCAGATTGGGATCCACTGATTTTATCCTATCCAGATTAAGCTTATAGGGATTCCCAGACATCCTGTCCGGCCTGGTGGACCGGAAATCGCCGATGACTATTATCAGGATGATGATTACGATCAGCGAGAGGAATATATAAATGACTGACTTTTTCATTTCATGTTAAGCTTTTATTTGTATACATACCATCCTTTTTGAATCCCTCAATACCATATAGCCATCCGCAATGGCCAGGGGAGCCCAGGCATCATGACCATCGAAGATCTTTACCTGGTCAAGCTGGAGATACTCCCGGGTGCTGGGCCTGATGATGGTAAGCGTACCATCATCACTCAACAGGAAGATCTTGCCGTCTGCCATCATATATGGTCCAAGGCCAAACCGGCTTGTTTTGCCGCTTGACCAGATTATATTTGTGCAATCATCCGGGTGTACACAAACCAGCTGGTTGCGCAGTGTCGCTGCATCCTTTGGCAAAACTGCCAGCAAATGATCCTGGAAAACAAGGGGGGTTTGTTGTTCACAGGCCAATCCATCCTTCGGTTTATATTCCTGCAATATCTTCGCAGTAAACCTGCTGTTTTCCACACCGAGTTGCAGGACCATGCTGCCCGCCCCGTATCCGGCAGTCAGGAAGATCTTCCCGTCCGGAAGGCAAACGGGAGAGGGTGCCACAACCTGATGATTCCATTCAGCGGAACTCCATAGTACAGTTCCTTCATCCGGTCCATCTGCTGCCACTCCCATAACTCCACCCACTGCACTGTAAACATACATCCTCTGTCCTGCAAATGTATATGGCATGATGGATGAATGGGACATTTTCCAGTCCATCTCGTTCGGGACTTCCCACAGGATCTCACCTGTGGCACAATCAACTGCAATGAGCATGGATTTCCCCCCTGTTGCCAGGATGGCTTTCCCCTTGTCTATCAGGGGACATTGCCCCGTATACCAGAAAGGTATCTCCGGCATGTACTCTTTCTCGATGTCGAGTCCCCAGATAAAGTCCCCGCTTTCCCGTTCAACGCACATTACGTGTGCACGGGGACCAATGGTCAGGATGTACTTCTCCGTTACTGCCGGCACTGTCCTGGACATCCCATGGTTCCTTTTCACATTAACGCCGTACCACCTTCGCCAGCGTTCTTCTCCATCAGCCAGGGAAAAACAGCGCAACATATCGGCCCGCTTTTCTTCATCATAGTCCAGCAGGTAAACTGCCCCTTTATAAATGGCCGGTCCCGCGTGACCCTCCCCGAGTTCATAAGACCAGAGGATCTCGGGGGACTGTCCGTTGAAACCATCGATCAGTTTTACCGGTGATTTGGAGATATTGTCAAAATTTGTCCCCCTGAACCTGGGCCATGATTCCAAAAAGGTATTGGGAGCATCGCCAAATCTTTCAAAATACTCGCCGATATTGACCTCCTCAAGTACTGCATCAGTCCGGCTGACCCGGTTATCGGTCCCCGGCAAACTCTCCGAGAGCTTATCAGCAGGATTCTTCCCCATCCACCAGAAAATAACCAGCAGTCCCACGCCAATGAGCACTACTACCACAATTGATTTACCCGGGATTTTAGGGAACATTTCCTGTTAATTATTAAAAACGGCAGAGTCGTTCTGACCGAACTTACAATATTAATATATTAATTCAGCAGACACCAATAAATAAGCCTGTCACAGAGGTTATTTGGAATGATTCAAAAAAACGCAGGTGCCTGGAAAATATTAATCAGCTATTCAGCGAGATTGTTGTCTGCAAAATCAAGGTATTGTTTCCAGTCGAATTTGGTAACATTATGGCCCCCGCTGCGAATGTGATAACCGATCCTCATATCATTCACGGGTGAATCTATGTCAGGTGATTCAAATTCAAGAACGGTTGGATCATAGAGGTTATAAACCGGGGCAGCATAATATCCGGAGAGGTATTCACCACGGGGGTCAGCCCATCGATCTTCCTCCGCGCTGGCAATATAAACAGGACGGGGAGCCATAAGTGCTATGAGCATATGCTGGTCCACCGGCAGCTCACTGACCCTCATGTTATAATCGTGAAAATTCCGGCAAAACCAGTGAGGAAAACTTGTATTGATGCGTTTAACCGTTTCGCCGAACTCCCTTCTGGAAAGTGCCGCTCCCCCGCATCCAGAGTTATTTGATACAACCATTGCAAAACGCTCATCGGAGGCACCCGCCCATAGAGATGTTTTGCCCAGGCGTGAATGGCCGATCACGATCACCCGGCCAGGATCTATGGCCTCCCAGGTAACAAGATAATCCATGGCACGGCTGAGTCCCCATGCCCAGGCAGAGATGGATCCCCACTCATCATCTTCAGGTCTTTCCTGTCCAGGCCCATAGAATAATGGATGTACCCCGTTTTGAAAAGAATCATCATAATCAGGGTCAATATCACCATAATAGATAGTGGCCAATCCGTAGCCACGCTCCAGGATAAATTTAAGCGGCCAGCGGGAAGCAGCCATCCCCCTGGCATACTCTGTGGCCTGGTTATTCCTGATCGGAGGTATCTCCCTGTTTCGAACCCAGCTTTCAGTAATAAGAATTCCAGGATCAGGGTGTATCGTATGATTGCCATTAAAATTTAACCCCATAAAAACAGGGAGCGGGTCTTTTGCATCTGCCGGCAGATATACCAGCAGGTTAAAAGATAGTACCCTGTCATTTTTATCAATGGTTATTTTTATTTCATACCTGTCTGCCAGCCCGCCCAGTGCATTTTGCTCATGACTTAAAACCTCATGGGATTGGCTGAAGTCACCATCAGGAACCCTGCCGTAAACATTTTGCTGAAAAAGACCCAATAATTCCGGCCGCCGTATCTTTTCCCAGTCATCTTTCGTTTTTACCTTCGAGCCATCCTCATTGACAAGCAGTTCCGGCAATACATAATCCGGCACCGCTGATTCATCATAGTTTGCCTCCTGGCTCTGCAGGCAAATTGTAGTTGATACCAAGCAAATTAATATCAGCATTCTTCTGGTCATATTGTTAGATTTTTGTGAATTATATTAATGGTTTATCTGGAACAAGACTTATTAGGAAATCATGACAAGGCAAGCACAGTACATCTTTCTTTCTTATTATTTCATCTCCCCTATATATAAATAACATACTTGCTTCGGGATAATCTTCTTTGAAAGCCAAAAGATTCCTTAAATCTTTCAAGTGAATTGATCTGGAGTTTTTCACCTCAATAGCTACAAACTCATCCCTGCCGTATACTATGAAATCAACCTCCCGGCCACTTTTAGTCCGCCAATAGAAAAGTTCATGAGATGAGTTGCTGTATTCATTCCAGGACTTCAGATGTTGTAATATTAATCCTTCAAGTGATTGGCCAGAGATTTCCGCAGTTTTATCCAAAGGTCCCTTTGGCCTGAGTGCCGTAAAAACACCAGCATCAAAGAAATAAAACTTTGCATGGGATATCAGGTTTCTTTTTGCCCGTTTGGAAAACACAGGTAAACGGCAGGAAATCATTAAATCTTCAAGGACTTTAATATAACCTTCAACAGTTTTTCGCTCAATTTGGCACTCCCTTGCGACCTCAGATATATTCAGGATCGAAGCATGTGAGAAACTAATTGCTTCCAAAAATCTCAAGAAACCACTGAAATTCCGTATGATCCCTTCTGACTGCAGCTCTTCACGGATATAAAGGTCAATATATGAACTCAATACATCGGCGGTTCCAGAAGAAGAAAAAACCAGTGGGATCAGTCCAAATTCAAGAGTGGAATCAAGATTAAACTGATCGGTAACCTCTGAAGCCATAAATGGATAACACCTTTGTAAAATGGCCCTGCCGGCTAATAAATCTACTCCAGTCCTTTTCAGCTTTCTGGCACTGGATCCCGTAAGGATGAATTGTATGTTCCGGTTAGTCTCTATTAATTTATGTACAATTGGTAGCAGTTCAGGTACTCTTTGTATTTCATCAATAATAAAGATCTTACTATCCGGATTTCCTTCTACAAATTCCACAAGTCTTTCAGGATCTGACGAATATGATAAAAACAATCTGCTTGATAGAAGATCTATCATCATTGCATCCGGATACGTCATCTTTAGCCAAGTTGATTTTCCGGTACCCCGCGGTCCAAAAAGGAAAAAACTCTCCCTGATCTTGGGAAGATGTCGTTGATAGATTCTCACACAAACAAAAGTAACAAAAGTTTAAAAAAACTTCCAAAATGGAGTTGGCATTTCCATTTTAGAAGCAAAAATGGAATTAGCGATTCCTTACTTATTATTCGCTAATTCAAATAGATATATGACTCTCCAGTTATCAAACCGGCCAATAAAGAAGTATTACAACTCTAACAAGACATATAGACATAAGTGTTTATCGAGTCAATAGACCTGGCAGCAGAAATGTCCCCCTCATGAATACCAGAAAGAGTACCGTGAGTAACAGAAAAATCAGATAGGATTTATCCACAAAGCCGAATTGCCTATTTCCTTATGTATTAATCCTTTTAAGCAATTCTTTCGTGCCTCTGACCAGGCATTGAAGTTAAATGATAAGGCTGCGGTATTCTTGGAGCTTATATGTTGTTCTAACAGTTTCACTTCCCTTACCAATTTGTCAGTTCCATAGTTAGTGGCAAAATACTGAAGGGTAGGTTCTTTCAAGCGAATTTGATCTATCCAGCGATAGAGTGCCTGTATGGTCGCCATTGTGTTTTTACGCTTTAATGCTTTTTTAAATTGCCTGAAATAAAAAAGTTCCGAATGTTGGTATTGCTCCCGGTGTTTTTTGACAATTCTTCTTAAAGACTTAATCCCTTTTATCAGTAAATAGATTAACATCAGTATACTTACAAATACAAGTGCAAACTGTTTTAAGGACAGTCCCCAGATAGTGATTGCTGATTTTTCACCACTTGCTTCGTTTGGCGAAGAAGTTGTAATAGCCAGTGAATCGCGTACACTTTCGAGCATGCCGAGATCAGGGTTGGGAAGCACATCAATGGTAAATCCTTTCAGTGTGTGTTTGTACAGTTTATTGTGAATGGGATTCCACCAGGTAAATGCCATTTCCGGGATAGTTATTTTACCCTCTTTTTCAAACAAATACCTTATGCCGTCAGTGCGTGAAGCGCTGATGGCCGTTCTGGTTTTATGGTTGTTGACTTCTGACCTGGCCGGGTAAAGGCTAACACCTGCAAGGGTATCCCAGTTCACTGGTGGGATGAGTTCAGAAACTGTACCTGAAACCTGCCGGCTTATTATTCTTTCCAGCACATCTCCGACTTTTACTCTGGTTTTGTTTCCGGTCCAGTTATCATTAACCGTCATGCCTGATGCGACGATCCATTCGGTCTTGTCGTAACCGGGCGGCACAGATTTTACATTTATCTTTCTTCCTCTGGTTTTGACCACTCTTGGAATTCCTTTGTATCCACCATCATCCGGAGTTTCAACCTTTATATCCAAGGGTGGGAAGAGGATATCTTCATCATCGTAAGGGAATACATGAAATATCATTTCAACACCGGCATATGTTTTCCCGCTGATTTGCTTTGATGAACTAACCGACCTGAAATATATCGTAAAGGCGCCATTTACTTTAATATTTCCCGGATCAACCCCTCTGGTAAACCAGGTGGAAGTATAAACCAAAACTGTTACTTCGACCGGCTGACCGACATAAACGCTACTCTGGCTTAGTTTTACATCACTGAAAAGATGGCCCTGGGCAAAAGCTCCCTGCCAGAATACAAGCAAAATAAGAACCCAAACATATTTCCAATTATCACCTACCATTCAATTCCTTCATTTTCTGGTTTAATGCCTTTTGTTTTTACCTGATAGGCAAATTTTCGTTTTAAAAATAGTGCCGGGTCATCATCTACTTTGCGCATCAGGATTTTTTGCGATTCATCCTGTTTACCCGATTCAAAATTATCAGGGACTTCATCCAGTTCCTTGCCTTTTCTTATATCCGTGTTAGCAGTTTCTTGCTTCCGTTCTTTCTCCATATCCTCTTTCGTTGCTTCCTGTCCACCACCGCCAAGATCTTCCATGTCTTTGTTTTCAATGTTTTGGGCTGCTTCTTCTGCCGCTGCTTCTTCTGCTTCTTCGGGATTTACTTCATCAGTACCGATTGCCATTTGCTGCATCAACGTCTGGTTTGTTCGGGCATCTCCCATGTCAGGGTTCATTTCCACAGCCTTCCCAAAAGCCAGTCCGGCAGCAGCATAATCCCCGTTTTTGTAATAGGCCAGTCCCAGGTTATATGCTCCCATGGCAGTGGTATCTTGCTCAAATGCATTGACAGCTTGTTTGTAATCCCCTGC
>DAOUVF010000064.1 GCA_030667765.1 Bacteroides sp. | reverse complement strand
TTCTGGGGCGGAGGGATAGATTCACAGCATGTCCTTCCATTTGCAGATCCGGAGGAAGTTAAAAAGGATGTCAGGGCCAATATCGAAATCTTCAAGCAGGGGGGAGGATATGTATTTAATAATGTTCACAACATACAGGCAGAGGTACCACCTGAGAATATCATAGCCATGTACGAAGCTGCCTATCAAAATGGATTTTCAAAATAAAAAATAGAATATATGACATCAAGAGAAAGAATACAATCTGCATTGAACCATGTGGAACCGGACCGGGTCCCGGTTGATTTCGGGGGACACCGTTCGAGTGGTATCATGGCACAGGCCTATATGAGGTTGCGGGAGATACTGGGACTACCACCTTCAAAACTTTTTGTGTATGATTTCATTCAGCAGCTGGCAGTGATTGAAGATGATGTCCTGGATATCATTGGCGTAGATGTGGTTGATGTGGGACAAAGATTCTACCGGCAGGAGGATTACTGGCAGGACTGGTCCCTTCCAGATGGCACTCCCTGTAAGATCCCGGCCTTTATACAGGTCGAAAAGCAGGGGGATGACTGGGTGGTGCGGGGTGACGAAAACCAGGTGATCTGCATACAAAAAAAAGGGACCCTGTTTTTTGAACAGACCAATTTTCCCTTATTGGACCGTGATGATGAATCTTTGGAAAACCTAGAGTATGATCTTGACCAGGTGATGTGGTGGAGGATCGGTTCCCCTCCTGCACCGGCGGGACTGGACAATGAGGGCCTCCGGATCCGGGAGGAAACTGCCAGGGAACTGAGAGAAGGGACGGACCGGGCCATCTACGGAGCATTTGGCGGGAACCTGGTCGAGACCGGGGAGTTCTTATTCCGCATAGACAATTTCCTTTTCCTGCTGGCGGCCAACCCGGACCGAATTCACCGTTTCCTCGACCGGCTGATGGAGTTGCACCTGGCCAACCTGGAAAAATACCTGTCAGCGGCAGGCCCATATATCGACATAATCGGGTTCGGTGACGACATGGGCATGCAGACCGGTCCCCTGTTCTCTCCTGAAATGTACCGTGAGTTTTTCAAACCCCGTCACAAAATACTATGGAACCGGGCCAGGGAGATCTGTCCGGGTATAAAAGTCGGACTGCACTGCTGTGGTGGTGTTTATCCCCTGCTGGGAGATATGATAGAGGCCGGACTCGATGCCATCAACCCGGTGCAGTTTACGTGTACCGACATGGAAGTAGATCGCCTCAAAAGGGAATTTGGAAGGGACCTTGTTTTCTGGGGCGGGGGATGTGATACACAGTCCATTTTACGAATCGGCACTCCACAGGAGGTTTCCGACCACGTAAAAAAGCAGGTAGAGATACTTGCTCCGGGCGGCGGATTTGTGTTCCAGCAGGTGCATAATATCCTGGCAGATGTTCCTGCAGAAAATATAGTGGCTATGTTCGAGGCCGTAAACCAGATATAAAAAACAAGCTGATGCTTCTAAACAGGAGAGATTTTATCAGGACAGGTTCAGTTACTTCAGCGGGACTGATCCTTTCACCCGTGCTGATCCAGCGATGCATGGCCCCGGATACCAGTGATCAGGAACTGGCTGATCTATACCTGGGCTTTCAAAATCCACCGATGAGTGCTAAACCTTTTGTCCGGTGGTGGTGGAATGGTGACCGGCTAACCGCGGAAGAGATACTGAGGGAGTTGGATGTGATGAAGGAGGCAGGAATAGGAGGGGTGGAGATCAATCCGATCAAATTCCCTTTTGGCTCTGATCCGGTTGGATATGAGACCCTGCAATGGTTGTCCGATGAATGGATAGAAATGCTGAAGGTAGCATTGCAGGGAGCCAGGGAAAGGGGCATTATTTGTGATATGATCGTCGGGTCAGGCTGGCCATTCGGCGGGGAATTCCTGGAAAAGGAAGAGCAGACCCAGATGGTAACCATTGAAACCATAGACCTGGAGGGGGGACAGCAATACCAGTTTCAACGGGAAGAATTACTGCTGAAGGTGGATCCCGGGATCCATTCGAAAAATGAAACAGTCTACCGGGACCTGATGATGCTGCGGCTGATGCCGGAAACATCGGATGAATTCACAGAAGGTATTGACTTAGCAGATCAATTGCAGGAAGAGAACATCACCCTGGATGTACCACCGGGAAGACACGTCCTTTATTACGTGGTCAAACTTACCGGATATATGGCTGTGATCAACGGAGCGCCGGGAGCAGCAGGTCCGGTATTGAACCATTATAACAAACCGGCTGCGGAACGTTACCTGAATCGGTTATCTGCCGTGCTGACAGAAAAGATAGGACCCATGGGAGACCATCTGAGGGCCATGTTTTGCGACAGTATGGAACTGGAGGGGGCCAACTGGAATGACGACCTGCCTGAAGAATTTGAAAAAAGGAGGGGGTATGCCCTGCTGCCCTATCTGCCTTTTGTGCTGAAAAAAGTGGGCCATATGGGAAATCCCCTGGAAGAGGATTACGGAACAAAGTTCCCTCCAACGGTTGCGGATATGCTGAACCGGGTCAGGTTGGATTTTTACTACACCCGCCTGGAATTATTCAAGGAGCGTTTTATCGATGTATTTAATCACTGGTGCCACGAGAACGGTGTGCAATCGAGAGTACAGGCTTACGGGCGGGGGATGCATCCCATGGAAACCAGCATGGATATCGATATCCCGGAATGCGAGACCTGGCTGAGGCCCGGGATTGGTGGCGAATTACCGGACAGGGGATCACAGGGGAGGGCATACTGGATGATCAATAAATTCGTTTCTTCCGGGGCCCGGCTGGCCGGAAAACGTCTGGTAAGCTGTGAAGAGATCACCAATACCCAGATGGTTTTTATGGCCACGCTGGAGCGGATAAAGATCACAGGGGACCAGAGCAATCTGTCGGGTGTAACCCACTCCATATTGCATGGATTCAACTATTCCCCCCCGGAGGCAGCTTATCCCGGCTGGGTGCAGTATGGAACCTGGTACAATGAACGCAATCCATGGTGGCCCTATTTTAAATTATGGGCTGACTATAAGACCAGGCTGTCCTGGTTGTTCCAGAATGCCGACATGCAGTCCAATGTGGCCATATTGCAACCATTAACTGATCTCTGGTTGAAACACGGTCCCCAGCGTGATCCCTTCCCCACTCATGATTATCCTGATTACCAGCATAATCTTTGGGAAGCGGTACATAAAAACGGTGACGGATGCGATTATATCTCTGAAAAGATCCTGTATGCGGCTTCCTACCGAAGTGGAAGACTGGTATATGGTCAGCGGTCCTACAAGATCCTGCTCATTCCTGAAACAGAAACTATGGATATGCAGACCATAAATGCCCTGGATGCCTTTTCCACAGCCGGGGGGAAAGTTGTATTTATCGGGAAGAAACCTTCTCGCTCCCCTCATTTTGTGGATTATAAGGCAAGGGATAAGGAAGTTGCTGATGCTATGGCTAAGTTGTTTGAAAATCACAGCCAGAATGTAATCCTTTACCAGTCCCCGGGGGATGATCTGCTTGGGTGGTATGCTTCCCTCCAGCAAGCAATAGGGCATTCACCCATGGTCCATATCGAAAAACCTGATAAACAGCTGAGTCAGGTCTGTTATCAGGCAGGTGAGACACAAATTTTCTTCTTTGTTAATTCCAGTCTGACAAAACAAATTTCTTTCAGGGCACAATTCTATACGGAGAGGGGCAGGTACCCCTGGATCTGGGATCCGGAAAGTGGTGAAAAATACCGTTATCCAGGAGCGACTGGAAAAAAAGGAATGTTGATAGAGCTGGCACCAGCGGCCTCCAGGCTCATAGTTTTTGAAAAGGCAAGGGAGGGAGAGGATTATCCCTCACTGGCGGGACAGGCTGAGGGAAAGGAAATTACAGGTCCATGGCGTATGAACCTCAGCCATGTAAATGGCAGAAAAAGGCAGATCACGCTGAGGAGACTTGTTGATTTCCAGAAAGATTATCGATTGAAGACATTCGCAGGAGAAGCGGTTTATGAGAAGGAGATTCAGGTTGATGATCCTGGTGCCCACACAGTGATCAGCCTGGGCAATGTTCAGGGTGTGTCTGAACTGGCAATCAATGGCAAGAATATCGGCGTGAGGTGGTATGGCCACCATATCTATGACATCAGCGGCTCCCTGGTGAAAGGAAATAACAGTCTCAGCATTAAATTAACCACCATTGCTGGCAATTATCTGAAAAGCCTGAAGGATAACCAGACTGCCCAACGCTGGACCAGCAATCAACCCTATTTTCCGGTCGGGATGATGGGGCCTGTGGAATTATTTTAATCTTTAATATCAGCGTGATATTCCTGCAGTGATTTCACTTTGTAGGCCCCGTTTCTCCGGTCCTTGATGCCTTTGGTGGCAGCCAGGGCTGCTGAGGTGGTCGTAATATACGGGACCTTGTATTTAATGGAGCTCTTCCGGATATAGGAATCATCATACTCAGATTGTTTCCCGGAAGGGGTATTAACCACCAGGTGTATTTTTCCATTGGTGATTGCATCCACGATATTTGGCCTGCCCTCATGAACCTTCTTGATCAATTCGGCGTGGATACCCTGTTCTTCCAGGAATTTTTGCGTGCCTCCCGTGGCAAGGATCTTAAATTGCATGTCCTGGAAGTTCCTGGCGAATTCAAGGATCTTATCCTTGTCCCGGTTCGCAATGGTAATAAGGACAGTACCTTCAATGGGCAGGCTGGTCTGGGCTGCCTCCTGAGATTTATAGAATGACATGCCATAGGTGTCGGACAGTCCCAATACCTCGCCGGTCGACCGCATCTCCGGTCCCAATAAAGGATCCACATCCGGAAACATATTAAAAGGAAATACAGCTTCCTTCACGCCAAAATGCTTAAACTTCTTGTCTTTCAGTTCAAAGTCAGCAAGTTTTTGTCCCAGCAGGATCTGGGTGGCAATTGTTGCCATGGAAATATTGCACACTTTCGATACCAGGGGTACCGTGCGGGATGCCCTGGGATTTGCCTCCAGTATATAGACGACATCATCATAGATGGCATATTGAATATTCATCAAGCCGACTACATTCAATTCATTGGCAATTTTCCTCGTGTATTCCTTAATCGTCTCCTCATGTTTTTCAGAAATAATAACCGGTGGTATCACACAGGCGGAATCTCCGGAATGAATGCCGGCATATTCAATATGCTGCATGACTGCAGGAACAAATACATCCTTTCCATCTGCGATGGCATCGGCTTCCGCTTCAATGGCATCTTCGAGGAACATATCAATCAGCAGGGGCCTGTCTGGTGAGACGTCAACTGCCTCTGCGACATATTGTTCCAGCATTTCTTCATCCAGGATGATCTTCATTGCACGGCCTCCCAGCACATAGGAGGGCCTCACCATCAGGGGATATCCTATCCTTCCGGCGATTTCGATGGCTTCATCAAGCGTACTGGCCATTCCCGATTCCGGCTGCGGGATCTCCAGCTTCGTCATGATCTTCCTGAAACGGTCACGGTCCTCTGCGAGGTCTATTGTTTCGGGGGTAGTACCCAGGATCTTAACCCCGGCCTCAGCAAGCTCATTTGCAATATTCAATGGTGTTTGTCCCCCGAACTGCACGATCACCCCTTCCGGCTTCTCCTTGTAATAGATACTCAGCACATCCTCCACCGTCAGAGGTTCAAAATATAATTTGTCGGAAGTGTCATAATCTGTTGATACTGTTTCCGGGTTGCAGTTTACCATAATTGATTCATATCCGGCTTCACGAATGGCCATGGCTGCATGGACACAACAATAATCAAACTCAATTCCCTGCCCTATCCTGTTGGGACCTCCTCCCAGGACCATGATCTTCTTATTGTCACTGACTTCAACCGTGTCAGGTGCATTATAGGTGGAAAAGTAATAGGCTGCATTTTCAACACCGCTAACCGGGACAGGTTCCCATGCTTCTTTCATACCGAGTGAGATGCGTTTATCCCTGATCTCCTTTTCGGGAATATCCAGCAACAGGGATAAATATCTGTCGGCAAATCCGTCTTTTTTCGCCTGTATAAACAAATCATCCGGCAGGACTTTTCCTTTGTATTTGAGTATTTCTTCTTCCAGGTCCACCAGTTCCTTCATCTGTGAAATAAACCAGGTTTTGATATATGTTTTTTTAAATAAGTCATCTATATCCGCCCCTTTTCGCAAGGCTTCATACATAATAAACTGCCTTTCGCTGGAAGCATGTTTAAGCATTGCCAGAAGATCATCTAAAGATTTCTTGTTAAAATCCTTCGCAAAACCAAGTCCATAACGTCCGTTCTCCAATGAACGAATGGCCTTCTGAAGGGCTTCCTTATAATTTTTACCAATGCTCATTACTTCGCCAACAGCCTGCATCTGTGTACCGAGCTTGTCTTCCAGTCCATCAAATTTTTCAAAGGCCCATCGGGCAAATTTTACCACCACGTAATCTCCTGACGGTGTATATTTTTCAAGTGTGCCATCACGCCAGTACGGTATCTCATCCATTGTTAGTCCACCTGCCAGGAGGGAAGATACCAGGGCAATCGGAAAACCGGTGGCCTTGGAAGCAAGGGCAGATGAGCGGGATGTACGTGGATTGATCTCAATTACCACAACCTTTCCGGTCTCAGGATCATGCGCAAATTGTACGTTTGTGCCTCCGATAACCTCTATTGCCTCGACAATATCGTAGGAATATTTTTGCAGTCGGGCCTGCAGCTCCGGAGAAATGGTAAGCATGGGTGCGGTACAAAATGAATCCCCGGTATGCACACCCATGGCATCGACATTTTCGATAAAACATACCGTAATCATCTGGTTTTTGGCATCCCTTACCACTTCTAACTCCAGTTCTTCCCAGCCCAGAACAGATTCTTCGACCAGTACCTGGTTAACAATACTTGCCGACAAGCCCCTGCTGCAAATTGTCCTCAACTCCTCGACATTGTAGACCAGTCCACCCCCGGTTCCTCCCATGGTATAGGCAGGCCGCAATACCACAGGATATCCTAGTTCGGCGGCAACCCTCTCAGCATCTTCAACGGTATTCACTGCGGTGCTTTCAGGCATTTCAATACCCAGCCGGTTCATGGTTTCCTTGAAGGCTGTGCGGTCCTCGCCTCTTTCAATGGCATCAATGTTTACCCCGATAACTTTCACACCATATTTCTCCAGAATGCCTTTTTTTGCCAGCAGGGAAGAAAGGTTCAGTCCCGTTTGACCACCCAGGTTCGGAAGCAGCGCATCAGGCCTTTCCTTCTTGATAATTTCTGTCAGGGCAAACTCATTCAGGGGTTCAATATAGGTGACGTCTGCCATCCCGGGATCTGTCATGATGGTCGCGGGATTGGAATTGACCAGTACAATTTTGTACCCAAGTGAACGCAAGGCCTTGCAAGCCTGGGTTCCCGAGTAATCAAATTCACATGCCTGTCCGATAATAATGGGACCTGAACCGATGATCAGGACTTTGTCAATGTCTTTTCTTTTTGCCATGATGTTTTTATTGGGTGGAATTTTTAAAGATGTAAAATAATTCCAGATTTAACCCTCGAAACTGATGTAGAGTTATTAGAAAAAGATTCACAATATTGAATTATCAGGCGCGTTCATTTTCATCTTTCCTCATTTATGCTTAACATTATGATAGTGGTCCCCTAAATAAACCACATCATGAAACCCAGGAAAACTTTCGTTGCCATTTTTTGGACAATTCTTCTGCCCTTTACCGGGGTAAATTCATCCGCCAATGATACTGCCTCCATCATGAAAACAATGGATGGTGGAGCCACCTGGGATACAAGTTATATCCTTCTGCACGCCAAGATCTTTGATATCTTTTTTATTAATGATACCATGGGTTGGGTCGTTGGATTTGGTAGTGATACACTCGGGCTAAGGCTGCATACTCTTGATGCTGGGGAGACCTGGGTTGTGGAGGCGGGAATAAATATAATGGGGATCTTTACCAGTGTGCATTTCAGAAATACGGAGAGGGGAGATATCTGCGGTCCGGGTCCGGTAATGATGCATACCAATTCAGGGGGAAGGGGTAGATCATATTGAACTTTATTCCGTGCAGGGAAAATTAATGAGGACATCGCTGGTCCCCCAAGGACATACAAAAACCCTTATCGACCTGGGCGGTCTGGATCCTGGGTCCTATATTCTACAGGCAGGAGAAGAACGGCGGCAGTTGGTGATCATGCAACATTAATGCAAATAGACATAATTTTAAAATTTACCAGAGATTTATGAAGAATTATATTATTGTTTACTTATGGGTGATCCTTCCATTCGCGCTCACCGCATGTGGAATTGACGAAGTAAAGGACAGGCCCAATGTCATAATCGTTATGACTGATGATCAGGGTTATGGCGAACTTTCCTGTCATGGTAATCCAATTTTGAAAACACCAAATCTTGATGAGTTGGCCAGGCGGAGCCTGCGATTCAATGATTATCATGCAGCCCCGATGTGCACACCTACCAGGGGCCAGCTGATGACCGGGCTTGATGCTGCACGCAACGGGGCCATCAATGTCAGCAGCGGGCGTTCCTTGTTGCGGCCTGAAATCTCAACCATGGCAGATATGTTTGCCGAAAATGGTTATCATACCGGCATCTTCGGTAAGTGGCATCTTGGAGATAATTATCCTTTCAGGCCTGAAGATCGGGGATTCCAGGAAACAGTCTGGTTCCCTTCCTCGCACATAGGATCTGTGCCGGATTTTTGGGGTAACAACTATTTTGATGATACCTATATCAGAAATGGAAGGAGAGAAAGTTTCACGGGCTATTGCACCGATATCTTTTTCAAGGAGGCGATGGAGTTTATGAGTAAATCTGTGAAAGCCGGAAAACCATTCCTTACCTATATCCCCACAAATACACCACATGGTCCACTCATTGCCAAGGAAGAGGATATCATTGCCTTAGAGGCAGCTTTTGCAGAATCTGATTTTTTGGATATGGAACAAGGCCTGAAAAACAGCCTGGTTCGGTACCTGGCTATGGTCCGAAATATCGATACCAATATGGGGAAACTTATAAAATACCTTGAAAAAGAAGGGCTTACCGAAAATACCATATTGATATTTACAAGCGATAACGGCAGTACTCACGGTCCCCGGTATTTCAATGCCGGAATGCGGGGTATGAAGACGGAACTCTGGGAGGGCGGACACCGAGTTCCATGTTTTATCAGCTGGCCAGAAGGAGGGTTTTCAGCCCCCCGTGATATTGATGGCCTGACCCAGGTTCAGGATATTCTTCCTACCCTTGTTGACCTTTGTCAGCTGAACACTCATGCATCAGATGATTTTGACGGAATAAGCCTGGCACCATTTCTACGCGGGGAGATGGAAGTCCCCCAAGACCGCATACTGGTCATCAATTACAGCCGGATGCCTATAGGTTATAATTCAGCCTCGCCTTATAGCCAGAGCATCCTCAAACGGGAAAGTGGTGGTGTTCTCTGGAAGAGATGGCGGCTGCTCGAAGATCGTGAATTATATGACCTGGCTTCCGATCCATTGCAACAAACCAATGTTATTGATTCCTACCCTGAAATAGCTAAAAAAATGAGAAGCCATCTCAATGACTGGTGTGAAGAGGTTAAACATATTGCCAATGTGCCACAACGAGTTGTCATAGGTAATGATCGTGAGAATCCCATGATGCTGACTGCCTGCGAATGGCTGGATGTATTTGTGGATCAGCAACGACAAATTCTCAACGGCACCCGCAAAACCGGTTACTGGGAGCTCGAAGTTGCAGAGGCCGGAGAATATGACTTTGAACTTCGTCGCTGGCCCAGGGAAATTGACACCCCATTGATAGAAGAAAGTAAGATAGGTGGTGAGGCCCTGCCCATTTCAAGGGCAAGGCTCTCCATCAGCAATATAAACCATTTTGCATTTGAGGATAAAAAGCCATTTATGTTTGAAGGCCTGGTGAAAACTATTGAACCGGGACAAACATCGGTCACCTTCACCGTTCATCTGGAAGCGGGTCCCATGGCTCTTCAAACCTGGTTTGATGATAAAACCAGGGAAACAATATGCAGTGCCTATTACGTTTACGTCAGGCGCAAATGAATTTCACCGGATATATTATCTTTAACTACCATGAAGAAATCACTCTTTTCACTTCTATTATGTCTGGCTGCAGGCACATTGCTATCCCAAAACTTTATCCTTCCCCTCTGGGAGGGTGATCCTCCGAATTACAGGGAGAGCGGAGAGATGATGAAATCAGACACTACCAATATCGTCCGGCTGAGCCTGGTACAACATCCGGATATCGCAGTATTTCTTCCATCGTCAAGAAATGCCACCGGTGAGGCTGTAGTGATC
>DAOUVF010000310.1 GCA_030667765.1 Bacteroides sp. | reverse complement strand
GTTGTAATAAAATGATCTGATAATTATATTATGGTGCCAGCAGAGAACCTGCTGGTACCTTTCGACTTCATACTCAGCTGGACAAATCCTTCACCTGCAGCCAGTTGCTGGCTGCAGGTTTCCTGTGAAATAGTACCGGATCATACCTGAAATTTTCCTGTTTGAGAATTATTAACTATTTTAACTTCCTATCTCTCTATTAAAACTCTAATATCATGGCTACACAATCAGTGAACAGGTATCAGAATGTTGTTCAGACTATTTTCACCCTGGTTCGAATATTAATCGGATGGCATTTTTTATACGAAGGACTGGCTAAATTATTTTCTCCATGGTCTTCGGCAGGTTATTTAATGGGATCACAATGGTTGTTCTCAGGCGTGTTTCATAGCATAGCAGAGAATCCCGGACTGCTGCAAGTTATTGATTTGTTGAATATTATCGGACTGATTGCAGTGGGTGTTTGTTTGTTATTGGGACTTTTCACAAGGCCCGCCAGCATCATCGGGGCTTTTCTGATCCTGCTCTACTATATCGCAAATCCGCCTTTCATAGGTTATCTCAGTGAGACAACAGGCGAGGGTCATTACCTTATCGTCAACAAGCAGCTGATCGAAATGGCTGTGCTGATACTGTTCATGTTTTTGCCCCGTAGTTTTTTCTGGAGCATTGACAGGTTATTTTCCAGGATCAGGAATCGTGTACCGGCAGATAAGGTGGAAGAAAGCTCAGAAGGCACCAGCCTGAAACGTCGTGAATTATTAAAGGATCTGATAGCTCTGCCATTTATCGGGGGATTTGCCTGGGTAGCCATGAAAAAGAAAAAGTGGGAAAGTTTTGAAGAAACTTCCCTGGTCAGCCAGCCAAGCAGGGTAGATGCCATATCAGGAGCTACTGGCAGGGCCCAGTTTGCCACCCTGGAAGATTTGAAACAAAAGGTGCCTACAGGTAAAATTAAGGGGTATGAGATCAGCCGCCTGATCTGTGGAGGAAACCTGATCAGCGGATATGCGCATTCGCGAGACCTGATCTACGTATCACAGCTTGTCCAGAGTTACTTCAGTGATGAGAAAGTGCTGGAAACTTTTAAGCTCTGTGAAGCCGTCGGTATCAATGCCATGATAGTAAGGGTGGATAACAATACCCTGAGGGTCCTGGAAAAATACCGCAAAAGGAATGGCACCATGCAATGGATTGCACAGTGTAAGGTTACATATGACGATCTTAAATCAGACTTTGATGCTGCGGTGGCAAACGGGGCTATCGGGATCTATCTTCATGGTGGCATATGTGATAATTATGTCAGGCAGGACAATCTCACCCAGATCATGAAATCACTTGAGTATATGAAGAAATATGATCATTTGATCCACGGATTGGCCGCGCATGACATCAGGGTGGTCATGGAAAGTGAAAAACATGGTCTGGAGCCTGATTTCTTCATGAAGACACTGAACAGCGGTAATTACTGGACTGCCGGTCCCAGGTTAATCGAGGACCCAAGCTGGGTCCCTGATCCAAAAAGGATTGTCGAACCTGAATATGGCGCGGACACCAACGATAACATCTGGTCAGTCACCCCACAGCAAACGGTAGAGTACATGAATAGAGTAGAGAAGCCCTGGATTGCTTACAAGGTCCTGGGGGCAGGCGCCATTACACCGGAGGAGGGATTTAAATATGCCTTTAACAGTGGTGCTGACTTCACCTGTGTAGGCATGTTCGACTGGCAGATCGTGGAGGATGCCAATATCATAGGCGATGTACTGAATGGCAGTCTGGACAGGACAAGGCCTTGGAGAGGTTAAAAATTAAAACGCTTAGAATTTAAGCTCAAGCCTCTTATTAACTGTGTATTCCTGATTTCTGACAGTTATTTCAACGGGATTTTTCCCCTTGTTGTCAATGACGAGAGATCCTTTAGAAACCATTACTTCCAATGAATTTCCTTGCCAGGTCACAGGATAACGTATGGATCTTACCTGCGGGGGTAATTTTGGGTTTATTCGAAGCTTCCCGCCTACCATCCTGAGTCCACCAAAACCACAGACAATAATCTGCCATATCCCGCCAAGGGAAGCAGCATGAACTCCCTGGTCTGAGGATTTCATATTGGGACCCAGGTCAATTTCTGAGGCTTTCCGGAACAAATCGTAGGAGAGATTTAGGTCATCAACATCAGCTGCAAGTACAGCATGGGTGGACAGGCTCAGGGAAGAATCATGCAGGGTTTTGGGTTCGTAATACTTAAAGTTCGCCCTTTTTATCGAGTCATTGAATTTGTCCTCCAATACGTATATAAGCATTACAACGGATGCCTGTTTGGTAACCTGGATCTGGTTGATCTGATCAATGTTGTAATCCTTGAATATGGATCCAACCTGTTCCTGCTTTTTATACTTGCCTAGATCGATTATTTCCTTCTGAAGATAAGTATCCTCCTGGGGAATGATCAGATCCTCATTTGGCTCAGGCAGGTAAATCTTGTCAAGCTTTCTTTGTATTATTTCAATTTCAGCATCGAGATGAAGTTTCTGGTTCAGTCGTGCAAAGGTTTCCTGGTCTTTATCTTTCAGGCTTTGATATTGCTCAATGGCATTTTCCATACACCAGTGTGCCATATAATTGGTATAGGCATCATTGTTGATATGCTCTTTATATTCATCGGGACCGATGACCTTGTTGATGTGGTATGTTCCATTCTCATCATCAGGTTCCAGGCGGCTCCCCCAGAAAATGGCCGTGTCGAACAGGATTTCAAAGCCCGATCTTTTCATGAATTCTTCGTCACCGGTCGCTTTATAATACTGCCAGACAGCATATGCAATATCAGAACTGATATGAATTTCAATAAACCCGGTCCAAATCTTCTGGGCCTTCCCGGTAACAATATCTGCTTCTCCCCATGTCGGTGTAACTTCACCATCATCCAGCCAGGCTGATTCCCATGGGTACATGGCTCCCTTGTAACCATTTTCTTTTGCTTTCTCCCTGGCACCTTTCAGCGAGTTATACCTGTATTCCAGCAGGCTCCTGGCTATTTCAGGGAGGCTGAAGGTGAAAACGGGAAGTATAAATATCTCACTGTCCCAGAAGGAATGGCCTTTGTAGCCTTCTCCGGACAATCCCTTTGCTCCAATGCCATAACGGTTGTCGTGTTTTGGGGTCATCACGAGCAGGTGATACTGTGCAAAACGAATGGATAACTGATCAAACGGATTCTCACTTTCTATGTGAATATCGATTCTCGACCAGTAGTCAGCCCACCCCTTCATACTGTCCTCCAGGAGTGACTCATAGCCAGCCTGGCACTGCTTTTTTAGCGTTGACAGTGCATGTTCATTCAACTCATCAGGATTTAAATGGCTGGCATCACTATCCCTGGTAGTATAAATGTTTGAAAATTTTTCGATGGAGACGGTTACCTCTTTTCTGGCAGAAAACTCATAGATCATATATACTTTCCTGCGTTCCATGGCAAATCTTGAAGCCACTGGTTCATCCGGGCATTCTACATGATGGCCTGTATGGTGAACAAAGGTGATTTCCGATTGAGTGGTTTTCTGGATCATCCGGACAAATTGCCTGTCAAAAACCCTCCTTTCCCCTTCCTGGAAATGCTGGGATCCGCTATTGGTCATCTGTCCGTTAATCCCGGAGACAATTTTTATTTCTGCATCCCGGTTGAGTGGAGTTATTTTAATCTTTGCAGCCAGGGCGTGTATATCGGTGAATGAAACAAAACGCCGGAATGTAAATTTGAAGGTTTTGCCCTCCGCATTGGTCCATACGAATTCACGTTCCAGTTCTCCCGTTTTCATATTCAGGGTACGGTGATAATCACGGACTTCTCCCTTCTCCAGGCTGAACAGTTCCTTATCGATATAAATATCCAGCGCGGTCACATCCGCAGCGTTGGGCAGCTCACTGACCTCATTCTCGGCGAAGCGGTTAAAGGTACCGGCCACAAAACAGTTCCTGACCTGGCCTGTGTAACTTTCCTCGGTGGCACTCCTGACACCCATATAACCATTTCCGAGGCTCAGTATGGCCTCACATTTCCCCTGGAGGAGAGTGTCAAATACAGGTTCAGAAACCAGCCAGTTTGCCAGATCACCTGATCCCCGGTTATAGTCCATAAATACGGATTTAAAAGATTGATCTTGCTGCAAATTAGAATAAATTTCCTAATCCACCAGCAATTTGGATAGGGATGGTATTTTTTGAAATGAATCAATAACTTAGTAGCTATTACCAAACCCCATCCAATAATGAAAAAACTTGCCCTTTTATCTTCCCTGATCATGCTTGTTCAGGTACTATCTGCCCAGCAGGGTAAAGTGTTTGATAATC
>DAOUVF010000282.1 GCA_030667765.1 Bacteroides sp. | reverse complement strand
GAATATTGCGGGACTCTCTATGCCTTTGCTACCAGCTCAGGTACGAGTTCATTACTGATCCCCCTGTTTGCCCTGGGTGCAAATCCGGGTGATGAGGTGATTGTCCCAGCCTATACCTTTGTGGCCTCCTACTCGGCCATCATCTTTGCCGGTTTCACGCCTGTTCTGGCTGAGATTGATGAAAGCCTGACCCTTGATCCCAAAGATGTTGAAGAAAGGATCACCTCAAAAACCAGGGCTATCATGCCTGTTCATATGCTCGGGAACCCCTGCAAAATGAATGAAATCCTGGAAATTGCCAAAAAGCATAACCTTACCATCATCGAGGATTGCTGCCAGGCAGCAGGAGCTTCTTACCAGGGAAAGAAAGTTGGGACCATGGGACTGGCAGGGGCATATTCACTCAATGTTTTTAAAACCATCACCGCCGGTGATGGCGGAATGATCATTACTGGTGACCCCGAAATGTATGAACATATGTTTGCCATTCATGACCAGGGACATACACCTTCCCGCACAGGTGTCCAGGTTGGAGAGAGATATATCCTGGGATTGAACTTCAGGGCGAATGAAGTAACCGGGGCGGTTGCGCTCGCCCAACTCCGAAAGATCGATCTGATCTGTTCAATGCTCCAAAAAAAGAAGCAGAAGTTTAAAAAATTAATTTCAGCCGCTGAAGGATTTCGATTCCGTACCTTGAATGATGAAGACGGAGCGATCGCAACAGTATGCACTGTCATCTTTGAGAATAAAGAAAAAGCTGATAAAGTATGTAAAACACTGGGGACGGATACCGTTGATCATAGTGGCTGGCATGTTTACGCCAATATGGAACATATTCTTCATTATTTCAAAGAAATAGGCAGGCCCGTCAGTAAAGGCAGTTTCCCGGTAACGGATGATATATTGTCACGCTCGATCAATATCAGTGTTGGAGTTGTGGACGGGGGACTTGGAGCGGGGTGGGGATTGAATATCCATTCAACAGATGAGGAAATAGAGCAAAAAGCAGAAGCCTTTCTGAAGGCATGCAAGCTATAACTTATGCTAATAAAACCCATCATCAAATCAACAAGCACTCTGGTCTGCTGTTTCCTGGCCCTATTAATGTCTGGTTTTACATTCTATCCTGCTACAACCAGCCATATTTCTGCCGGTACAGCAAAGGTTAATATTACGCCTGCCCTGCCCATCCCGATGAGTGGGTACCGGAGCAGGACGAAGCCATTTGAAGGCATTCATGATTCAATCTATGCACGGGCCATCGTTTTTAGCGACGGGGAAAATAAAGCGGCCATCATATCGGCCGAGATCATTGGTTTTTCAAATTCATTCTGTGAAGAAACTTCCAGCCTCATTGAACAAAAAGTAGGGATACAGAAGAAAAATATCCTTCTATCAGTGGTCCATAACCACAGCGGTCCGGTTACAAGGGTTTATAAAGATGATGCTTCTCCCGAGGTAAGTGCCTATGCAGATGAACTTCAGCAGAAACTAGTGGGACTGGTCATCGAAGCAGACAGGGATCTTCAAGGTGTGAGCATTGGAGCAGGAAAGGGTGAATGCAGGATGAATATCAATCGCAGGGCAGAAGATGGTAATGGAAATATTCAACTCGGCCGGAATCCCTATGGCCCCTGCGATCATGAAGTCGGGGTAGTCCGTATTGATGACGCGGCAGGAAATATCATGTCGCTTCTCCTCAACTGGCCATGCCATGCCGTGGTTATGGGTCCCCGGAATTACTTCATAAGCGGTGATTGGCCGGGCGCAGCCTCCCGCTATATTGAAGACAGCCTTGATAAACCAGTGATAGCTCCCATGTTGATCGGGGCCTCGGGCGATATTAACCCGATATACGGTCCCCATATTGATTTCGTGGATGTAAATTCATATGCCTATGCGCTTGATGCTATTGGCCGTGACTTGGGGAAAGAGGCCATCAGGGTATCGGAGGATATTCAGACCCGATCCACCGGTACCATAAAGGCCATTCAAAAAAGCATTTATCTTCCCGGAAAAGTGGATGAACCAAACCGCCTCCACCATCAGGGATATGATCCCGGGAACGATGTTGAAGTACGCCTGTCAGCCATTAAAATTGGCAATATCATTTTTGCCGGAGTGAATGGGGAAGTTTTCAACCAGATAGGTGTAAAGCTTAAAAACCAATCCCCTTATTCAAACACATTTTTTCTTACCCATTGCAATGGCAGCTGTGGCTACCTGGTAAGTGATGAGGCCATACCTGAAGGTGGTTATGAAGTCCGGTCAACAAGCGCTCAATCCGGTGCAGAATCAGGTATTATTGAAGGTATTTTACAGATGATCAATGAGTTGTCTAACTGAAGAAAATGGCCAGATATAACCTGATATGTACGCTGCTGGTAATCCTGGTGATATCTGCCTGTGATTCCGGAAAGAAAGATGCCGGAAAAGCGGTCTATCTGGACCCTGATCATCCAATCGACAAAAGGGTCCAAGATCTGCTGTCCAGGATGACCCTTGAAGAGAAAGTCGGACAGATCAACTGGCCCTGTGTATATATGGATGACTATGGAATAGACATCTCTGCCAAGCGGGAAGGAGTCAGAAAATATGTCACCGGAGACCTGGTAGGTATCGGTCCCGGTGGAGGATTTTTTACCCTGGCCAATGAAATATCACGTGAGGGCAGCAGGCAACAGGCTGAGGTATTTAACGAACTTCAACAACTGGCCATTGATAAGACCCGGCTAAAAATCCCTTTAATGCAGGTTGAAGAGGGGACACATGGCTTTATGGCTCCGGGAGGGACGATATTCCCCGAGGGATTGGGACTGGGGGCTACGTGGGATATGGACCTGATCGAAGATGTATACAGTACTGCTGCGAGGGAAGCAAGAGCAGTCGGTGTCCACCAGCTTTTTACCCTGGTCATTGAGCCCAACAGGGATCCTCGCCATGGGAGAAACCAACAGACTTACAGTGAAGACCCTTTTCTCTGTTCCCGCATAGCAGAGGCCATTGTCTATGGTGCTCAGGGATCTGATATTTCTGCCAATGATAAGGTGATTGCAGGGCTCTGTCATTACCCGGGTCAGACTCAGGGACTGAACGGGATTAACCGTGGGAGCATGGACATATCGGAAAGGACCATCCGGGAAATATTTCTGCCGCCATGGGAGGCCGGTATTAAAAAGGCCGGTGCGCTGGGTGTCATGGCCACTCATCCATCGATAAATGGCTATCCAAACCATGGATCGGAAAAGCATCTCACCCAAATACTCAGGGACGAACTCGGTTTCAGAGGCAATGTATTAAGTGAGGGGAGCAATACCGGCACCCTCATTTATGAGCGTGTGGTTGCCACTGAAAAAGAAGCAGGGCCCATTGTCCTGAATGCGGGTGTGGATGTGAACATCACCTTTGAATCAGGTTATATGACGGATATGATAGAAAACGTCAATGAAGGTAATGTGCCGATGGACTTACTTGATCGTGCTGTCAGACGCATCCTCAAATTGAAATTCCAGTTGGGCTTATTTGAGGATCCTTTTGTTGATGTTGACCGGGCAGTTGAGGTTGTTCACAATAAAGAACACCAGGATCTTGCTTTAGAAGCTGCCCGGGAAGGGATCGTGTTGTTAAAGAATGAGAACGATCTCTTACCTCTTGATAAAAACATTCGCTCCATTGCTGTGATCGGGCCCAATGCAGATGACCGCGAGAACCTGCTGGGGGATTATATCCCCAAGAAATTACTATATGAGGCAGTGACGGTTCTGGAAGCCATCCAGGCTATAGTTTCGCCCGATACCAGGGTGACATATGTCAAGGGATGCAATGTGCTGGACAGTGCATTGAATGAAATTCCCGCTGCCAGAGTTGCAGCATCGAAGGCCGATATCGCCATCGTTGTTGTAGGGGAGGATGAAAGAACCGACGGAGAAAGTGATGATGCTGCAGATCTTGACCTGACAGGGTATCAGGCTGACCTGATTAAGGCTGTGCAGGAAACGGGAACGCCCACCATTGTTGTCCTGATCAGTGGCAGGCCTTTAAGCATCAGATGGACAGCAGAACATGTTCCGGCCATCATTGAAGCCTGGATGTGTGGTGAGCGGGGAGGTGAAGCCATTGCCGAGGTACTGTTCGGGGAGTATAATCCCAGTGGAAAGCTGCCAATAACTTTCCCACGCCATGTGGGTCAAATGCCTTTTTATTATAATTATAAACCGGCCAAGTTCAACAGGCATTGGAGGGCTTATGTTACCTATCCTTTAACCCCTCTGTGGGAATTTGGGTACGGGCTCAGCTACACCGAATTCGAGTATTCAAACCTGAGCATCAGTCCTGAAGTTGCTGATCCCCAAAGCAATGTAAATATTCGCCTCGATGTTAAAAATATAGGTGATCTCGCAGGAAAAGAGGTAGTACAATTATATATCGATGATGTGATCAGTTCTGTTGTGACCCCCATCATCGAGCTAAAAGGATTTGAAAAAATATCACTGGAACCCGGGGAACAAAAGTCAGTGAGCTTTCAGCTAAGTCCTCATGACCTCTCCCTGCTAAACATTTCGATGGAACGTGAGGTTGAACCAGGAACCTTTGATGTTATGATCGGAAGATCCT
>DAOUVF010000383.1 GCA_030667765.1 Bacteroides sp. | reverse complement strand
GCGAGGAATTTCCTTGTTGTATCCGGACTCAAAGCCACCTTTTTCGAGGAGAGGAACAGCCGGATACTCAAACACAAAATCGAAAAATTAAACAATGAAATAACCCTGAATTTCCAGGATTACTGGAGACAGAGCCTGGGAAAAACGAATAAGATCAAGGTCCATTTTGAACTGGAGCATTACGATAACAATCATCCTGATAAAATGGGTAAACCCTATCTGGAATTCTGGATCAAGGATGACCAGGAAAGACTGTACCCGAAACAGCGGAGCCGTGGTGTAAGATGGTTCCTGTCATTTTACCTTGAATTGAAGGCCAATGCCATTGAAAACAGGGAGCGATCAAGGGTATTCCTGATCGATGAACCCGGACTCAGCCTTCATGCCCGTGCCCAGGAAGATGTATTGAAGCTATTTGAAGACATCAAGGAAGATATACAGATTGTTTACTCCACCCATTCTCCACACCTGATCAATCTGAACAAGTTATATCGTTTGCTGGCCGTCCAGCGTGCCATAGAAGATGATATGCGGAGTGAAACAGTGATTTTCAGTCCCAAATCATTAAATGACGCTTCCACCGATACCCTGTCACCGATCTATACCCTGATGGGGACCAAAATGAGTGATCACCAGTTCGTAAAAAAGAAAAACAACATCATCGTTGAGGATACGCCTACCTATTATTTCTTAAGCACCATCTTCGATCTGGCCAGTTATCACAAAGAATTGTATTTCCTTCCATCCACGGATGTCAATAATGTACCCATGCTGGTAAACCTGTTGATGGGATGGAGACTGGATTTCATCGTTCTGCTGGATGATGATGCTGAAGGTAACCGGGTTTATCAGGAATTACGAAGCAATATTTATCTGAACAATGATGAGATTGCAAATAAAAAGCTTGTACGCCTTGATAACCTGAGAAGTGTCGAAGATCTTTTCTCAACCATTGATTTTAAGAATTTTGTACTGCATCAGCGGGTGGGCATCACGGAAAAAAACTCCGAGTACATTGAGTTGAATGAAATATCCAGGGCCAAACTGGCTTCAGATTTCATTTTGCATGTACAGGATAATAACGTGAAGTTCGAGGACTTTGATGAAGAAACCCGGGAAAATATCAAGCAGATGATCAGGAAGCTGGATAGTTTCCTTGTCTAATACCTTATTATTTTTTCCACATCATGCTTGTTAAGGTAGGTCCTGATGATCTGCTGGATATCCCGGTTGTCCTCGTAAATCTTGATACAGTTTACAATATCTTCCAGCTGGAGGTATGATTCATCAGTATTCAGGAAACCAAAGCCAACGTACTTCCCGTTTTCAAGCTGGACCACCGACCTTTCACCTTCCTCTCGCCCCCTGTCTATGATTAAGAGGTTCTTATGCTTATAATAAAAAGCAGAAAGGGCCTTCATCACCCGTTTATTATATATATCCGGAGCCTCCTTCCCGATGCAGGCGCCGTTGCACTGCCTGATCTCATAATGGAAACAACCCCCGTCTGTATCATACATACCACATAGTTTCTGGCAGAGCCAGTGCCGTTCTATCATTTTTGTCAGGATGCTTTTCGCTTCTGCTTTATTCTGGAAACATGTCTCAGGAGCCTGGTTAATCCTGTTGACAGTTCGGTCAATTGCCAACCGGTAATACCCCTGTTCATCTTTCTGGCTGTACAATCCATAATGCAGGGTTTTGCGTTTCTGGGCCCTGTTGTACCTCGGGGCATGTTTCTTGATCTCGCTCGATTCGGTAAGAAGGGCAATTAATTCACTACCGGTAAGTTCAAAATTGACCCCGGCGATGTTTTCTTTCATCTCAATGGCCCGCCTGGAGCCATTGTTACTCAGATGGCTCATCACCCGTTTCCGGATGTTATTACTTTTACCAATGTATATGACCTGTTGCTGGTCATTGTGGAAATAGTATACACCGGTTTGTTCAGGAAGTGCATCAATGTTGTCTTTATCCAGGTCGGGATGAAGGTTCCTGAGGGTATTGGATATTGATGCCTGCAGCATATCCTGCTGTCCGGTTTCCCTGGACCGGTTCAGTAACAGGTCCAGGAGTTTGACCGTGGCAAGGGCATCGCCGGCTGCCCTGTGCCGTCCCTTAATGGCAATGTTCAGATCACGACACAGGTTCCCCAGGCTGTATGAACGGTGTCCGGGCAGCAATTTGCGACTAAGCCTGAGTGTACACATATTTTCCCTCTTGAATTCATATCCCAGGCTTTTAAATTCGGACTTGATGAATTTGTAATCGAAGCTGGCATTATGTGCCACGAGGATCTTTCCCTCGGTAAAATTCACTATTTCTTTGGCAATCTCGTAAAATTTAGGGGCATTTACCACCATTTCATTGGAGATACCTGTCAGTGCAGTGATATAGTAGGGGATATTTTTTCCCGGATTGACAAGGGATATAAACTCATCAGTGACTTTATTACCATCAAAATGGTAAATCGCTATTTCCGTAATTTTTTCGGTCTTCGGGCTTCCGCCGGTAGTTTCTATGTCAACGATGGCATACAAGGCTTACATCCCTATCTAGTCAACTGGTACAGGAAGCTGAATCGGTGCAGGCCGGGCTGATATTTCTATTTCCCAGTTTAAGGTACTGAACCTGCGGGGGATAACTCCCATCATAGTAGTGCCGGCATAGGCAAGTAACAGGTCGAATACGAGTAGGGTCGCTCCGACAAATATGCCATTTGTAAATCCCCAGGCGATTCCACCAAGGAAATAATAAACAGCTACAGGGAATACTAGACCGGCCCCGACCGACAATCCAATGCCTAGGGCCCTGTCTTTTGAATTGCTCTGTACAAAACCAGAGATCATCATGATATTGTCCAACTTTACCTCCTGTTCCTGCACGATAATCTTATCTTCATCAAGCACCTGGAATTCTCCCTTGAACTTTTCACCATCGAAGGTTTTTATGGTTATCCTTTTGTCTATCCTGATTGTCTTGGTTTTAGTACTATCCAGTTTTTTAATCAGGTTGATCTGCTGGCTAAAAACCGAGTGGCTGAAAAAGATTAATAACAGGGAAAATAATATCCGTCGCATGTGAAGTATTTTGGTGTAAAAATAGCGAAAAATGAAAACCAATGTTCATGGTGTCCGAAATCGTACGCATATTGCATATTTTCGGACGATATTTATATTATTCCCGATGCACTGACATAATCTTAATTCATTAATTATCAAGCTATTATAAAGTATGGAACAATGTGTGTACAAGTATTTAAAAGCAAAACCCATGAGAATGCAAAACTCTTTGATCATGATGGATAAGATTCACGATGAACACGAGTATATTTCAGCCAGGGAAGACCTGAAAACAATATATAAGGAAATACTCCGGCTGGTTATCAAAAAAGAGGAGTACGAGGAGAAGATAGAAGAATATCTGAATAAGAAAACATAAGTCAGGATACCGGACGATTCAGGTTTCGAAACCAGGGAGGAGCAGATCTCAGATCTGTTCTTTCCTGGTTTTTTGTTTGGCAATTAATTGATCTGGTTGCTAATACCCGTCAGGCTGAAAGTAATCCTGCAAGCAGT
>DAOUVF010000328.1 GCA_030667765.1 Bacteroides sp. | reverse complement strand
CAAAGTTATCAATATTATTAGACGTATCTATGGATACTAAAATAAGGTTTATCTTTGATTTATAATTATTTACAAGGTTTTAGGTGGTAAACTTGGGAATAATAAAAGACAATTTCCCTAAAAGGCCTTGGTTATCCACTAAACGGAATAGTTGTTTAGTACATTACTTTCACAGGAAGAGAAGAGGCTGTCCCTTTCGAGACAGCCTCAACACTAGTACTAACCACTAAAAATAATTATGAGAACCTACTGAGACTTATTTACAATCAAACAAATTGTATTTTCCCGACTTCTTTCCATCCACAAAATACTCATTGATCTTCGTCAGGATTTCTGTCATCTGGCTGGGTGTATAGGAATTGCTTCCTCCGCCCAGAACCAAGTTTGCTTCATGAAGAATATCTGCAACATTCATACCATCAAAACCATGACCATCTGCTATGATCAGATTCTTTAAATGGCCCTCAGCCTTTCCAAAATCATCATCATTATTGTCAAAACCGACCGATAAACTTAATGCAACAATATGGCCCACCAGCACATTTTTAATTCCGCCCGGATCCACATATGATTCGGTCAGCACTGCAGGTTTCCCCCCTGTTGGCAGTAATTCTTCTATAGCAATGGCAGAGTTCAGTTTGATGTTAAGTTTGTCAGGAACACCTACTACCAATCCATTCGGAAAAGCAACATCGAAATTTTGATCCCGGTAAGTCCCCGGATTGTTACCAGCAGCCTTGGCTCCCCATCCTCCCGGTGTCTGGGTACGGTAGATACCCATTTTACAACCATCGCAGGGGTCATCACAGGGGTCATCACAGGGGTCCTTACAGTTTTCTTTACAATAATCTGTATAGAAAGGTCCTTTGGTCCAGCCTGGGTTTATACCTTTAGTCCACAACGGTGCATTACCCAGCTTAGTATTTACTCCATGGACCTGAGCCAGAATTTGAATGCAATCATCCAGATCCCCTATGGATACACAGTGAGTATATGAGCTTACTGCCGGATCAATTTCCAGGGTGAGAAAATCCCAGATTGCCGGATAAGGATCTAATGTCAGGGGAATAGTATCGAGCGCCCCCGCAAACAAATATATTTGATCAAATTCCCAACCCCCTGCAGTCATTTCAAATTTCAAATTCAGGCATTCATCATCCTTGGTAATAGTGATCTGGCCGATAGTGGATTCCAGGTCGCTACTATGAACCAGTGGTATGATAACCGGCTCCCCGCAGGGATCCTCAGGCTTTTCATCTCCAGTTTCATCAGATCCTTGCACGACCTTGGTCCCGGTAGTATCACTTAACCTGTAGAGTTCAGACAGGCGCTCACAGGAGAATAAACCTGTAACCAGGAACAGAATCATAAGTAGTTTTGAATAGTGCAGTAATTTTTGCATGGCCTTAATATTTAGTTATCAGATTTTTACATAAGTTCTAAGTATCTAATTTATCCATTTTTACTTACTTCAAAAAATATTTCATCAAAAACGGTTTTTGTCCATAATGCGAAAGGACCGCATTTATTTTGTTGACATAAGTACCTGATATCATGTTTGTTGCAAATATGCCTAAGTTTTCCGTAAAGATTGGAGCTGAACCGGATTGGAAATCTTCATCAAAAAAAATCACGTGTTCATCCAATCGGCTTGTTTTCCGGTGCTTGTAAGTCCTGGAAAATGATGTCCTGTGAATAGACATATTATTTACTACTTTTGCGGTAAACATGATCATTTAATAGTAAAAAATTATGAGACTTCACATCCCAAAAGGCTATAAATCTATCCTTAACCTGAAGGAGACGGAAAAAGCGATCAAGCTCATTAAGGATTTTTTTGAATCGAACCTTGCTTCCGAATTGAAACTAAGAAGGGTAACTGCCCCGCTGTTTGTGCAGCGTGGTACCGGTATCAATGACGATCTGAATGGCATTGAACGTCCTGTTTCCTTTAAAATAAAGGATATGGATGATGCTGTAGCGGAAGTAGTGCATTCCCTTGCCAAGTGGAAGAGAATGATGCTGGCCGACTATGGGATTGCCAATGGTTATGGCATCTATACGGATATGAATGCACTCAGGCCTGATGAGGAGCTGGACAATATACATTCTATATATGTGGACCAATGGGACTGGGAAAAGATACTTATACCTGAGGAAAGGAATCTTTCCTACCTGAAGGATATTGTCAGGCATATCTATGCCGTGATCAAACGAACCGAGTTCATCGTTTATGAGAATTATCCGGAAATAGTACCTATGCTCCCGGATGATATCCACTTTATTCATGCCGAAGAGATGTATGAAAAATACCCGGACCTTACATCCAAAGAGCGGGAAAAAATGATCGCCAGGGAATATGGGGCGGCTTTCATCATCGGGATCGGATACGAACTTCCTTCAGGCATACCCCATGATGGCAGGGCGCCGGATTATGATGACTGGTCATCAGATACCGGGAATGGATACAAGGGTTTGAATGGTGATATCATCATTTGGAACCCCATGCTCGAAGATACCTTCGAATTATCCTCAATGGGCATCAGGGTCGATAAAACAGCCATGCTCCGGCAGCTTGAAATTCAGGATAAAATGGAGCGAAAAGATCTGTTATTCCACAGAAGGTTGCTGAGTGGGGAATTCCCTGAATCAGTCGGTGGCGGTATAGGCCAATCAAGATTATGTATGTATTTCCTCCGAAAAGCGCATATCGGAGAGGTACAGGCAAGTATCTGGCCCGGAGAAATGATTGAACACTGCCGTAAGACAGGTATCGTACTGATGTAGCATCTCGCCGGCCAGTAAAACCATACAGATGATGGAGGTCTTTGATGTAATCATCGTTGGAGGTGGACCGGCGGGTTTGATATGTGCGAAAGCACTCTGCAAATCTGATAAGAGGGTATTGCTTCTCGAAAAAGATGATGTTTTCGGGGACAAACTATGTGCCGGAGGATTGACCCGGAAGGCTATGGCCATGCTGGAGGTTCCTGACCATATCATCGAACAGAAGATCTGTGATGCCACCCTCTTCTCTCCCCGAAACCAAAGCTTTACCAATACGCCATCCCCATTGTTATTTACCGTAGACAGAAAAAATCTGGGGAAATAGCAGCGCGACAGGCTGGAAAAATCCGGTGTTACTGTCCAAGTCAATGCCCAGGTTACCGGGATTGATCCTGAAACTGTCACCCTGAAAGATGGTACAATATATGGATACCGGAATATTGTAGGTGCAGACGGTTACGCATCCATCGTTCGCCGTTATCTCAACATCCCGGTTGTGAAAAGGCTGATCGGCATACAGTACACCCTGCCTGTACTCGATGTGACCCCGATGCTCGAGATCTACCTTCATTCCAGGTTTTTCAAATCCTGGTTTGCATGGGTCTTCCCTCATCGTCACAGCATCGCTGTAGGTTGCTGTTGTGATCCGAGCTTAATGAAAGCATCCAAACTCAGGGAGAATTTCCACACCTGGCTTAGCCTGCAAGGAATTGATACAGGGGACGCAGTCCTTGAGTCTTCCCCCATCAGTTATGATTATCGTGGATCCCGATTCGGAAATATATTCCTTGTGGGTGAAGCAGCCGGATTGGGATCAGGATTGTCAGGAGAAGGGATTAACCAGGCACTGGTATCCGGACAGGAAGTTGCCAGGATGATCATGGACCCAACATATAAGCCTGAAGCCCTGAATTCTGTAATCCGGTTCAATGCCATACAGAACAAGTTTATGCGGGTATTGTACCTGGCAGGAATTTTCAGGGGTCTGATCATAGAATTGATCCTCCTGCTGATGAATAATAAATACATTCGAACCAGGGTTAGTAATGCTTTCTCCTGAGCATCCAAGCAAAGCATTTCTAAACTCTTCAGCCCAGGGCCCTGTCCAGGTTATAGGCTGAACTGATCAGGGCCAGGTGGGTAAATGCCTGGGGCGTATTCCCGAGTGCTTCTCCGTGGAGGCCGATCTGCTCAGAATACATGCCCACATGATTGGCGTAACCCAGCATCTGCTCAAAAATCAGCCTTGCCTGTTCCAGGCGCTGAGGATTTTCCTTCCCGGACCGTGTGAGTGCTTCCACCAGCCAGAAAGTGCAAATATTAAAGGTCCCTTCATCACCCGATAATCCATCATTCACCTCGTTAACATTGTAACGGTATACCAGGCTGTTGGATACCAGTCCCCCT
>DAOUVF010000412.1 GCA_030667765.1 Bacteroides sp. | reverse complement strand
CTCAATCAGCTGGTGTTCATTCAGCATTTTGCCCACCTTTTTGGAAATCTTATCAAATTGTTTTCTGCGCTTTCTTTCCCGATCATTCATGTCATAAAAATATCTATTTTTAATGGCTATTTTAAATCAGCTTCTTTATGAGACACCTCATTCTCGCCATTCTCATATTTCTGCCTGCATTTCAAACACTTACAGCTAATAACACCGGTGAGGGGGAAATTCAGACAATTACCGAGAAGGTATCCGGACTGAAAAAGTTTGATGGTTTTTTCACTTTCTACTGGTCTGACATGGAAGGAAAAATCTACATGGAAGTGGACAGGTGGAACACGGATTTCCTTGTGGCCAGTTATCTTTCAAGGGGAATGGGGTCGAATGATGTGGGACTTGACCGGGGGAAGATCGGTGCTCAGAAGGTAGTCTCATTCTTCCGCAGCGGGAACAAGGTCTTACTGATTCAGCCGAACCTGGATTACCGGGCTGATACTGATGACAGCCTTGAGGTGAGGGCTGTGTCTGAATCTTTTGCCACATCGGTGATCTGGGGATTTACAGTGACAGCAGAGGAGGAGGGGAATGTCTTGATAGATATTACAGATTTCCTGTTAAGTGACCAGAACCATATACAGGAAACCTTGAAATACACGGGACAGGGATCCTATCATGTGGATGCTTCCAGGTCAGCCCTGAACATGGATCGGACGAAGAATTTTCCTGAGAATACAGAGTTCAATGTTATCCTGACATATTCCGGTGAAATGGCAGGAAGATTTGTCAGGCAGGTTGTCCCGTCACCGGAACATATTACATTGGGTCAGCATATCTCATTCGTGAGATTGCCGGATTTGAAAGACTATCAACCCCGGATATTCATGCCTGAGAGCGGTTTTATGTCTCTCCGGTATATGGATCTGGCCACACCTCTGGGACAATCACCTGCCAAAAGATATATCTACCGGCACAGGCTGGTTAAAAAAGACCCATCAGCGGCTATCAGTGAAGCAATAGAGCCCATTGTGTATTACCTTGATCCGGGTACTCCGGAACCCGTACGGACTGCCCTCCTGGAAGGGGCATCCTGGTGGAGCGAGGCATTCGAAGCTATCGGGTACAAGGATGCTTACCAGGTGAAGCTGCTTCCCCCGGATGCCGATCCGCTGGATATCCGGTACAATGTTATCCAGTGGGTGCACCGGTCCACACGTGGCTGGTCATACGGGAGCACCATCACTGATCCGAGGACCGGCCAGATCCTGAAAGGCCATGTCAGTCTTGGTTCCCAGCGGGTCAGGCAGGATTATTTGATCGCAGAAACCCTGCTTTCCCCCTATGAAGCAGGCCAGCCGGTCCCCGGGGACATGCAGGAGATGGCCCTGGCAAGGTTGCGTCAGTTATCCGCTCATGAAGTAGGTCATACACTCGGGTTTCAGCACAATTATATCGCATCAGCCGACGGTCTTTCCTCGGTGATGGATTATCCGCATCCGCTGGTGACACTGAAGAATGACTCCCTGAGCCTGGAGGATGCCTATGACACCGGTATTGGGGAATGGGACAAAGTATTCGTAGCTTATGGATACCAGGATTTTCCAGGTACAGTGGAAGAGGAAGATTCCCTTAAGGCCATCCTGGAAAAGGCACGGACAGAAGGCCTCCGGTTTTTGTCAGACAGGGATGCCAGGGGTGAAGGATCTGCGCATCCTCATACCCATCTCTGGGATAATTCACCGGATGCAGTGGCAGAGCTGGAAAGGACCATCACCATCAGGCGTCATTTGCTTAAAAGATTCTCTGAAAAGAATATAAGGGAAGGAATACCTTATTCGGAATTGGAGAGGGTATTGGTACCGGCTTATATGTTTCACCGTTACCAGCTGGAAGCGGCTGCAAAAACCCTCGGGGGGATGCATTATAATTATGCCCTGCGGGGAGAGGAGCTGCAGCTGGAGATGGTATCCCCGGCTGACCAGCTGGCCTGCCTCGATGCCGTACTGAAGACGATTGAGGCAGATTTTCTTGCCATCCCGGAAGAGATATTGGAGATCATACCACCCAAACCGCTCGGATACAGGAGGGACAGGGAACATTTTAAATCCCGCACCGGTGTTACCTTTGACCCCCTGGCTGCTACAGAAAGTGCTGCAGACCAGGCCCTTGCCCTGCTTTTCAATGTACAGCGTGCCACCAGGATCGTCGAGAACCATGCCAGGGCTGCTGAACAACCCGGACTCCAGGATGTGCTGGACAGGGTCATCGATGCAAGCTGGCATATTATTTACGTCGATCCATACCTGGCAGAGATACAACGGGCAACGAACTATCTTGTCCTGCATCATCTCATGATGCTGGCCTCTGATAAATCAGCCCTGGGACAGGTTCGGGCCATTGCAGCTTACAAACTGGATGAGCTTGAACAATGGATCAAATCACAACTGGCATATTCCTGGGATATTGAACAGGAAGCACATTATAAATACACATTGAAACAGATAGTCTATTTCCACGAGAATCCGGAAAAGTTTGAACATGAGAGCCCGCTGGAAGCGCCACCCGGACAGCCAATAGGGGATTGTGGAATTTAAGCAGACAAACATGAATCTTAGAGAGACAATATTTTACCGGTGGTTTACAGGCATGATGCTGCGCTTCGGAGTGCAGACTGAGAAACTGGAAGAATTCCTGAAGTTTGCTATTGTTGGCGGATCCGGAGTGATCGTTAATATGGGATGTTTCTTTCTGATAACACGATATGCCGGGCTGAAAATTGAATATGCTTCTCCCATAGCCATCGAAATTTCAATTTTAACCAATTTCTTCCTGAATAATATCTGGACATTCAGGAAAAGGAATACGAAAGTGGGATTGGCATCCAGGATCTTGAGGTATCATCTGGTAACGGGACTCGCGGGACTTGTCAACTATGGGATCCTTCTTTTACTGGCAAAGATGTTCGGTGTCCACGATCTGATCGCCAACCTGATCGGGATCATTGTCGGGACTTTTATTAACTTTTTTCTTAATTCCTTGTGGACCTGGCGGATTAAAACGGATGATCTGTAACCTTTAATTTCACAGGTATACCATTTATTCCCGGGGTCAGTAATTCCGATCCGAAGGATATCGTTAACAGGTAATCACCGGGCTCTTCAGGTACTTTGACCTGAATATCCAGCAGGATTTGTTCTCCCGGCTCAAGGGAAGTCAACCGGGGTTGTTCCTGAATTCTGTCATGGTGGAATACACGGTCCGGATCCACAACGGAT
>DAOUVF010000219.1 GCA_030667765.1 Bacteroides sp. | reverse complement strand
TCCGGCAATTGAAAGTGCATTTTTGGACCGACTAAAGCCCGATGAATATTTTCATCAATGTAGTTATCTTTCTCCCACAGCTTATCCAGAATATATTTTGCCCTATCAATCTCTGCATTACTTTCAATTTGTCTCAGAGATAAATTAAATTGTTCATCACCTGGTCTCCAAGTTCCTGTTCCCCATACATCAGTTTCATAAAACGTGTGGAAAATCTGGATTCTTTCTTCTGGATCGATTTCATTATATGGAAAATAATAGAACTGACGTTTAAAATTTTCTTTCTCTGATTCATAATCAAACGCAGATCTCTTTTTATAATCAAGGTATTCAATACCATTTTCTTGCTGGTAATGTTCTATCTCCTCCTTCAACCTTTTCCAAAGTTCAAACCTTCTGTTAATAGTGTTGTTTATCATCAGGAAATTTGATAAGCTAAATATTATAGCAATAGACAATTTACCAATAAAATAGCAAAAGGTCTCAATGGAGTTTCAACTTCACATTTTGCATTTCAATATATACTGAATATTATCTCCAGGATTACGCGAATAAAGTGAAATAAAACCAGGTAAAATCAGGTAAATTTCAGCAGGAAAGACCGTAGTTTGCGAGACGGAATGCGAGACAAAAAAAGTAAACCCTTGCAAGTATTTATCTCACAAGGGTTTTGGAATTTGCTTGGCGGTGACGACGAGACTCGAACTCGCGACCTCCGGCGTGACAGGCCGGCATTCTAACCAACTGAACTACGCCACCGTTCAATTGCGATGCAAAATTAAGCTATTTTTTGATTTTGCAAAATAGTGGTAATAAATTATTTTAGCCATTTCTGTTTCAGGGAAAATGAAAACCGGATTGGGCTTATGAGAATTAATTATTTAATGGGCATGCTGCTTTTAGCGGCAATAACGACTGCTGGATGCAGAAATGAAAAATCATCACTAAATCAAGAGATTACAGTTATGGATAGACAGAACGGTGAAATAAAACTTGCGCTGGTACAAATGAATGTAGTAGGAGGGGAGTTGGACCTTAATCTTCAGCATGCTGCCGAAAGGATTGCCCGGGCTGCCGGTGAGGGTGCACAGCTGGCCCTGCTGCCTGAAGTGATGGACCTGGGATGGACGCATCCTTCAGCGAAAACACTGGCCTTTCCGGTACCGGGAGGAAAGACATTCGAACAGCTGGCAAATGCAGCAAGGGAAAATCAGATTTATGTAGTGGCGGGGATAGTTGAAAAGGATGCTGACAAAACATATAATACAGCGGTTTTGATCGGTCCGGATGGCAAGCTCCTGCTCAAACACCGGAAACTCAATGAACTGGATATTGCCCACGACCTATACGACCAGGGAGACAGACTGAATGTCTGCCATACCGGATTGGGTACCATCGGACTGATGGTTTGTGCTGATGCCGGTGCTAAGGAATATGCCATACAAAGGTCTTTGGGATACATGGGTGCCGATATGATATTGTCCCCGTCCAGCTGGGCCGTAGTTGCCGATCATCAGAATGAAAAAGAACCTTACGGTGATACCTGGAGAAAGAATTATAAGCCGGTCGCACGGGAATTTCAGATGTGGATCATAGGTGTGAGCAATGTAGGCTGGCTGACCGCCGGTCCATGGAAGGACTGGAAATGCATTGGCTGCTCCCTGGTGATTGATCCGGATGGAAATGAGGTACTGCAGGCCCCCTATGGTGCGGATGCAGATACCATTATTTACATTGATGTTGAGGCCCGTGAACGTCCTGCCAGGGGAACGGACTGGAATGAGTACTGGAATAAGGGAAAATAGGACTCGACAATTTATAGAATCCGTCATGGTGGCAATTCGGGCATTCGAATCCGGTTGTGGATTTTAATTCCTTGCAGGGATATTAATAACCTGGGTTTTGTCATTTGAATTAACTTCCATGTTTTCTATCTTGTAAATCATAACAGCCCTTAACAAACTAACCTGTTTCATTCACCATTTAACCAAAATTCAAATAATGAAAAATCTCATCACTCTTTTACTGGGCATCATGCTTGCCGCTGCCGGAATATGCCAGAACAATCCTCTGTGGCTGCGTTACCCGGCCATATCACCGGATGGACAGACCATCCTTTTCACTTATAAAGGAGATATTTACACAGTTTCCTCTGCCGGAGGGGATGCCAGGCCCCTTACTATCAGTGAGACATATGAATTTGAACCTGTATGGAGCCAAAATGGACAGCAGATTGCATTTGCCTCTGACCGGTATGGTAATTTTGATGTATTCGTGATGCCTGCTGGTGGTGGGGAGGCAAAACGACTGACGTATCATTCTTCCGGAGAGATACCCAGTTCCTTTACCATTGATGATAAGGAAGTGATATTTTCAGCGGTACGGCAGGATGTAGTTACTAATATCCAGTTCCCGACAGGACTTATGAGCGAACTTTACAGTGTTCCTGCCACCGGTGGAAAAATAAGCCAGGTCCTCTCTGTACCTGCCCTGGATGCTACCCTGAATTCAGCGGGGGACAAACTAATCTACCATGACATCAAGGGATACGAGAGCGAATGGAGGAAGCACCACGTTTCGGCTGTTACCCGTGACATATGGGTGTATGATATGGCTGAAAAGTCATACACACAACTATCTCAGTTTGAAGGTGAGGACCGCAACCCGGTTTTTGACTCCAATAATGATGATTTTTATTATCTCAGCGAGGAAAAAGGCTCTTTTAACATATTCAAAAGCGCTCTGTCGAATCCATCCAGGACCAGCGCACTCACTCAATTCGAAAACCATCCGGTCCGTTTTCTCACCTGTGCTGATGATAACACCCTTTGTTTCAGTTACCACGGTGAAATATATACCCTTAAACAGGGTGGTGCTCCTGAAAAACTCGATGTAAATATCGCCGCAGACGGCCGTGGCAATTTGGATAAGATCGTTCCGGTAAACGGTGGATTTACTGAAATGAGGCTTTCTCCCAATGACAAGGAATTTGCCTATGTTTTCAGGGGTGAGATATTTGTGAGCAGTGTGGAGGGAGGTGTTACCAGAAGGATCACCAACACCCCCTGGCAGGAAAGAAGCGTCAGTTTCAGTCCGGATGGCCGCTCCCTTGTCTATGCCGCCGAGAAGGATACAAGCTGGGATGTATATACCATATCCCTTACCCGTGATGAGGAGCCATATTTTTACGTTTCCACAGTGTTGAAACAGGAAGCGCTGATAGCCACGGGGGCGGAAGAATTCCAGCCCGAATATTCCCCAGATGGCAAGGAAGTGGCATACCTGGAGGACCGTGTGAAACTCAAGGTAATCAACCTGGAAAGCAAGCAGACACGCCTGATCCTGCCTGGGGAGTTAAATTATTCTTATGCGGACGGGGACCAGTACTATCAATGGTCACCTGACGGGAAATGGTTTCTGGTAGCTTATATACCCTCTGACCGGATGTTTGTTGATGAGGTTGGACTCGTCTCTTCTGACGGAAAAGGAAAGATCCATAACCTGACCCTGAGCGGATACGGTGATTTTGGTCCCAAGTGGACAATGGATGGCAAAATGATGATTTGGGGCTCTGACCGGTTGGGTGCCCGTGCTCAGGGCGATTACAGCGTTAATTGGGATGTGTATGGCATGTTCTTTTCCCAGGAAGCCTTTGATCGGTTTAACCTTACCAAGGAAGAATACGCCTTATTAAAGGAACAGGAAGAAGAAAAGGAGAAGGAAGAAAAGAAATCCAAAGACGATGAAAAATCCGGCAAAAAGGGGGAAAAGGATAAAAACGGTGAAGAAGATGATGAAGATGATGAAGAAAAGGTAGAGGAAATTAAGATTGACTGGAACAACCTGACCGAACGTAAGCGCAAGCTTACCATTCATACTTCCAGGGCAGCTGACTGGATCCTGTCGGAGGACGGGGAAAAGCTGTATTACCTGACCCGGTTTGAGAAAAAAATGGATATATGGGAGACGAATCTACGTACAAAGGAAACAAAGCTCTTTGCCAAAATTGGTGCGAACCGGGCCGAAATGGAACTTTCATCTGATGGTAAATTCATCTTCCTGATGGCCGACGGGAAAGCCAGGAAGGTCGATATCAAGGATGGCAAGGCTAAGCCCATACAGGTAAAAGGAGAGATGGTCCTGAAGACGGCCGATGAACGAAGCTATATATTTGATCACAGCTGGCGGCAGGTAAGGGAGAAATTTTATGTGGTGGACCTGCACGGGGTGGATTGGGAATTCTATTACAGGGAGTACAAGAAATTCCTGCCCTATATCAATAATAATTATGACTATGCCGAAATGCTCAGTGAGATGCTGGGTGAACTGAACGCCTCCCATACAGGTTGCCGTTACCGGGCCAGCTCTCCAAATTCTGATCAGACGGCTGCACTTGGACTTTTCTATGATTATGCCTATAAGGGGAAGGGTTTGAAGGTGTCAGAGGTGATTATTGGCGGACCACTGGACAAAGCTGCCTCGAAGATCAGGGCAGGTCATGTGATCGAGAAGATCGACGGGGTTGCGCTTACAGATTCCCTTGATTTCTATAAGCTATTGAACAGGAAAACTGGTAAACTGACCCTCCTGTCAATGTTTGCCCCGGATTCCAGTAAACGCTGGGAAGAAATTGTCAAGCCGATATCCACAGGTGCAGAAAGCCAGTTATTATATCAGCGCTGGGTGAGGAATCGCAGGACAGAGACAGAGAAACTCTCCGGAGGCAAGTTAGGATATGTACATGTCAGGTCCATGGGTGATGCAAGCATGCGTGTCATGGTGGAGGAGGCACTTGGACGGAACATCAACAAGGATGCCATCATCGTTGATACCCGCTTCAATGGAGGAGGGAATATCCATGAGGAGCTTTCCGATTTCCTTACGGGGGAAAGGTATATTGATGTGATACCGCATGGACAATATATTGGTTATGAGCCCCGGAACAAATGGATCAAGCCCTCCATTGTAATAATGAGCGAGAGCAATTATTCTGATGCACATTTGTTCCCGGTCGCCTACAAAATCAAAGGTGACGGGAAAACACTGGGTATGCCGGTACCCGGTACAGGCACCTTTGTCTGGTGGGAGGGACAGATCGACCGTACGCTGGTATTTGGCATCCCGATGGGAGGATGGCGGACACTGGACGGAAAATTCTGCGAGAATAACCAGATGGAGCCGGATATTCGAGTTCCCCTGGAACCAGCTGTAATGACCGGCGGACGTGACCAGCAAATCGAAGCTGCGGTGAAGGAACTGATGAAACAGTGAACCATTAAAATTAGCTATATTATGAAGAACTTTGTGATGCCCATCCTGGCTGTATCAGCCCTGCTGATTAGCAGTTGTACAAGTGGAACAATAACCATTGAATCGCCTGATGGTGAGATTATTGTAAACATTACTGTAGGCCCCCGGGAGAAAGCCTGTAATGTGGCCGGGACCCTGGGATACAGTGTGGAATACAAGGACCATGAGATTATTGGAAATGCTGAATTGGGACTTGAATTCAGGGATCTGCCAGCCCTGGGACCGGGCATGAGGGTCATTGGGACTGAAGCCAGCAATGTGAATGAAAGCTGGGAAAG
>DAOUVF010000343.1 GCA_030667765.1 Bacteroides sp. | reverse complement strand
TGAAGCGGCTGAAGCCGCACGCTGGAATCCCAATCTGTTCTTTGATGTAACCGGATCAACCCTGTTCAAATTCATAAAACTTGACCGCTTGGGAAAAATGAGCGATATCCTCTGGTGGTCAGGCGAGGAGGGAGAAAACAACCCGCATACATTAAAAGATGGTCCCAGTGCCTGGGAGCATATTGTATTCGGCACGGATGAAGCTCCGGAAGGACTGCCCGGCAACATAGAGCGTTTTACCAGGATGTTGGATGCAAATAATGTCCCCCCGGCAATCCGGGAAAAAATGTGGGGGGAAACGATGGCCGAAAATCTCGGGATAGATCCTGAAACACACAGTTTTATTAAATAAAAAGAGGAATCAAAGTGTCAAAGTCCATTTTACTCTTACTGGTTTCTTGTGTAATTACGCATACTGTTTATGCGTCTGGTGAAAGAACTTTTCAGGGGCGAATTATCAGTGCTGAATCCGGACTTCCGGTTGCCGCCACGGTATCGGTAACAAGTGGCTCGGGATTGGATGTCAGCCTTGATGGTGAGCATGAACATGTTTACTACCTGGGTAAAAAACGCTGGTATGTCGATGGTACATTCAGTATAACCACAAATGAAGACAGCCTGTACATCGAGATCAGGCATGGACTTGAAACCCATCCGGTCAATGAGTTAATATATCTGTCTGATTCTGGTACGAAGGTTAAGGAATTTACATTAAAGCGCTGGATCCATATGGTAGAAATGGGGTATTACAGTGGTGATACCCATGTCCATTTTCTGGAGACCGCGTCAGCACATCTGCAGATGCGGGCTGAAGACCTTCATGTTGTCAACCTGCTGACCAGTGATTTCACGTATGATATAGAAAAGTTTACAGGAAAGCTTGATAAGGTTTCGACCCGGGATCATCTTGTTTATGTAGGGCAGGAAATAAGGGACTGGCAGATGGGGCACATATGTCTGCTGGGATTAAAAAAGATCATACAACCCTATGAACCTTTCGGTGGACAGCTGAATTTTATGGGTTCGAATAATCCGCATATTCTTCTGTCTCCAAGGTTAAAGGAAGCCAAAGAGCAGCAAGCCACATCTGTTTGGGCTCATTTTTCCAATCTTCCGGGACTCGAATCTGCCATAGCCATTCCTCTTGGTTTGATAGATGCCCTTGAACTGATGACATATGATGATCCGATAAAACTTCCCAGCCACTGGACGCCCTGGGATTATTCAGGCATGTCTCAAACAGAATTTACGGTTATGCGCGGCATGGACCTGTATTATCAATACTTAAATGCGGGATTCACACTTCCCCTTACGGCCGGTTCGGATAAAATGGGCGATGAAATTCCGGTTGGCAGTAACCGCCATTATGTTTACCTCAAGGGAGAAGCGACTTATGATAAATGGGTCGAGGGACTGAAATCCGGGACAGGATTTATTTCAAATGGCCCGATGCTGACCTTTGGCGTTGATGATCATCTTTCAGGTGAATCCATCAGTTTCGAAGGAGAGAAAACCGTTAATGTCCATGTTGAAGCCAAATCCTTACTCCCTTTCGGGAGGCTGGAAATTGTTGTCAATGGTAAAGTCGTTGCATGGGAGATTCTTCCTGATTACCGGAATAAACGCGACATCTATTCACTGGACCTTGAAGTGGATGTTACACTGTCAGAAAGTGCCTGGATCGCAGGAAGGGTAACTTCCCAGAATACTCCTGGAATATTACCCAGAAATTTAACGGTTTTCGCCCATTCCAATCCTGTCTATTTTTTACAGAATGAAAAATCAGTCCATGTTGAAAAATCAGTGGAATACCTGAAAACCTATCAGAAAGCAGTTCGAAACTGGATTGAGTTATTTTCAAATTTCAGCAGTGAGGCTGAAAAAGATGAAGCAAGGATGTATCTGGAAGAAGCTGAACGAGCCCTTATAATCAGACAATAGTAAACTTATTTAATTATGGTATTGAAAAATTATCTATCAGGTTGTTTTATTGCACTGTTCATATTTTTCATACAGTGCGACAACAAGGATCTGTCACCTGTTTCACTGGATATAGACGGTGATGGTATACGATTCAGAAACGGAAATATCCATCTCATTTTCGATGATTTAATGTATTGTAAAGTTGAATTTGAAGTTGATGGGAATGTACAATCAATGAACCGTTCAACCTGGACCGGATCGGATCCTGTACCCTCTCATTTTATTATACTGGATGATATTGTATATAAAAATTTCAAAATTTCTTCCCATGAATTTCAGGATATCGAGGATCCTGAGTTCGGGCCAGGTAAGAGGCTGACTTTACATGGAAGTGATTCAGCAATTGAAAGATCCCTGGTAGTTGAAATGTATGAACAATACCCGGATGTTGCCTTAAGCTGGTGTACTTATACCAACCGGACTGGTAAAGATCTAAAGATTAACGGGGTATTCTATAATTATTACCGTCTGGACAGGAAATTGACCAATCCGGAAGCCAGGAGCCACGATTTCAGGTATTTGCAACCTCTCAATAAGAAATGGGGTGAAACCTGGACGAATCTTGGCATTACCGACACTACAAATGAGGATTTTATTATTCCCGGATCCGGAAGTAACCGCTCGGGCATACCTTTTATCGATGTATGGGGTCCTGAAATGGGGATGGCTGTCTTTCATGTTGAAGGGATCCCACGGTTCCATCATATTGAATTGAGAGCAGGTGAGGATGGGAAAGTAGATATGGGTTTTAAGGGTTTGCCGGAAGATAGTTACGGCCAGCTTCCTGAAATTTTGAATAATAACGCATCATTTACAACATGGAAAAGCGCGGTTTGTACCCATCATAATGATTTTTTTCGGGCAGGCCGCCGATTCGGGCAATTTCTTGACGGCGCTTTGAAAAAAGAAGGCCGCAGCGGATTGCCGGATGAGTATCCCGAGCAGGCTTATGAACCATACTGGAAAACCTGGGGGATGAACAGCCTGGATGGCACCGGGGAGTTCACCCTGCAGGAAGTTAAAGACAAAATGGGCCAGCTGGCCGATTATGGATTTACAGCAGTCATGCTGGATGATGGATGGTTTGATATGCTTGGCAGATGGGATCCCGATCCGGGAAAGTTCAGCGATGAACAGGCATTTATTGATTTTGTGAAGGAGGCTCACAAACCGCAATGGGGTCAGCATAAAGATAAGTCGCTTAAAGTCTATTTATGGTTTGACCTGCTCGGGACAAATACAGCTGAAGGCCTGGATCATCTGCTGGTAAAGAACAGGGATGGCAGCCTCTACAGGAGCCGGCAGGCCAAATACGTGTTTTGTCCCTCAAGTCCCCAGTTTATAAGCTTTGCCAGGGACACCTTACTTGAAAAAATCATTCACCAGTGGGATGTGGATGGATTATATACTGACTGGGAGGACCAGAACCCATTACCCTGCTATGCTGAAAACCACCATCATCCCTATGTGTCTGAAAGTGTTGAGAATAACTACCTCGCCTTTAAAGCTATGCATGAAAAGATAATGGAATTAAAGCCCGATAACGGATGGACCGGGATGTGTGCCTGTGCATCCGTACACGATGCATATCAATACCCGTATTATTTTCTGGGCGATGCTTCTGATCCCACCTCAAACAAGCAGGTAAGATGGAGAACCAGGTGGATCAAGGCGCTCAGGGGACCAACAGCGCCTGCCGGTGATGGGTACGTTGACAAAATGAACTACAATAATATAGCCGGCGATCCGGCCATGAGTGTAGCCACCGGAAGCGTCATCACTTCTTTACGCTGGAATGTAGAGGAACTGGGCGGGGCTGATCATGCCGGAAAATGGATGGATCTATATTTCAGTGAAAAACTTTACCAGGGGAAGTACCTGGGATTATATGATATCGAGTACCATAAACCTGAAGGCTATGTGATCAGGAAACAGGACGGGACGGTGTATTATGCCTTTTTT
>DAOUVF010000119.1 GCA_030667765.1 Bacteroides sp. | reverse complement strand
TTCATATTCTAAAATTGAGAGATCATGAAAAAACTAATTTCTATCATTTTCGGACTTTTATTTGCATGTGGTTTATATGCCCAAAAAACTGCCTGGTACCATACAGCAGGTGATTTTGAGCCAACCCATAGATTGGTTTTTAAGATTAAAAACACTCTGGATATTGAACGTAAAAACTATCCGGTCGTCATCGAACGTAAGGATTTTCCCTATCCCGATGACTACCAGATGAGGTTTACGGTAGTTGATCCCTCCCTTCCACCATACGAAGGACCAAGTGAGGAGACAATAAGGCTCTACGGAGGTCATCAGTTGAGGGCAGAAACAAATGGACATGCGCTGTTTCGTCAATTTGACGATCTGGATAAGGACGGTATCTGGGACGAGCTGTTTTTCCAGGTAAACCTCAAGCTGAATGAAGAGAAAACGATCTATGTCTATGTCGGCGAAAATATTCAGGGTTGGAACAAACACTATACACATACCAATATAGGAAGCTACTGCCGGCAGGAAATGCCCTTCTGGGAATCGGAGAATGTGGGATGGAAAACCTGGTTTGCTAACTGTTGTGATGTATATGCCAAAAGGAAACCGGTCCTGATGGCTGATCGGCTTTATATGGAAAACTATGATGGATATTCTGTGCAAGAATATAATTACGACTGGGGTTCAGATATACAAAAAGTAGCGGAAACAATGGGAGGCGGGGCCATCTGCCTATTCGAATTTCCTGAGTTACCTGATTCTGTATCCCTGCCTCGTTTTACACCCACGCAAAAAAAGCAAGCCCCTGAAGGGTCACTCTGGAATGCCGGCCCGATCAGTGATACGCGTTATGCCTACGAAGTAATTGCAAACGGCCCTGTTCGATCCATCATGAAGATAAAAACAATGAACTGGAATACCGATGTGGGCAGCTATGAACTGGAACAATATTACACAGCGTATGCGCACCAGAGCTATTCAACCTGTAAGGTACACTTCAAACATTTTAATGCTAATAAGCCAGGCATTAAGATGGGATGTGGTATAAGAAGAAAACCTGAAATTGACGAGGATCTTTACCAGAAAGGTGGAATCATTATCTCTTCTGGCCCCGAGAAGATTAAAGATCCTGAAAATATTGATGACAGAGCAGAGCTGACAGTTCCTTTTATCGGGAAAGCCATTGTGGTACAGGATCAGTATGGACCCGAGTACAAATATACGGGAGATTATGGAGGCAATCATACCTTCAAAGTTCAACCCGATGCTGAAGATCGTTTTGAATATATGATTTTTGCCGCCTGGAGCGAAGGGGCAGTATATAATAACCAAAATGATTTTGAGGAGTACGTCAAAACCACAGCATTGGAATTTAATAGTCCCGTTGAGATTGATTTCATAGCCCTTGAAGTGAAAGATTAGATGATGATGGCTCAGGGACCGGAGGGTCATGCCACATGGACAGACCAGTTCGATATGAATTTGCAACCTGGTATGATCCGGAAACCAATTACCCGATTTTACGGGAGACCCTGCCTGAGGTTAACAATGAAGGATATATGAAATATAGATATGCGGTGAAAGAAATACAAGGGATTTCCATACGAACATACATGAGCAATATGCGAACTTTTATCGACTATCTTAAATAAGATTCAAATATGATACATTATTTAAAACAAAGTACCCGCAAAGCAATCGTAAATTCACTATTGCTGTTATCATCAGTTACGCTGTCATCAGGCCAGACCGGTAGTAATATTTCAAAGGATGATGTCCTGGCTGCCATGAAAAGGGCCTCTGATTACATGGTAAATACAATTTCATGCAACGGGGGCTATCTGTGGAAATATGCTGAGGATCTTTCTGAACGTGAAGGTGAAGCGCCTGCAAGGGCATCACAGATTAGGGTCTATGGTGGGACAACGGATATGGGGAATCTTTTTCTGGATATGTTTGAAGCCACAGGTGATGAGATCTACATGGAGTACGCCAAAAAGGCGGCTAATGCGCTGATCTATGGACAGCATCCCCTCGGAGGATGGCATTACTTAATTGATTTTGATATGCAGGGGATTGAGGAGTGGTATGAGAATGTTGCCTCCAGGTTTCAAGCAGGGATGGAAGAGTACAGGCACTATTATGGCAATTGCACATTCGATGATAATACAACCCAGGGAGCAACTGCATACTTAATGAGGATCTATATGAAAACCCTGCTGCCTGAATATTTAAATCCCTTAAGGAAGGCACTGGAATTCATATTGGTCTCCCAATACCCCAATGGAGGGTGGCCGCAGCGCTACCCGTTGCGGTATGAGTTTGTACATGACGGATTACCGGATTATACAGCCATGTATACATTGAATGATAATGCAATGTATAGTACGATCGGTGTATTAATCGAGGCTTATGAGCAATTAGGGGATGAACGGTATCTGGAAGCTGCCAGGAGAGGTGGCGACTTTTTTATGATTTCCCAGGGACCGGTGGGTCAGGCCGGATGGGCGGAACAGTTTGACATGCAGCTGCAACCCTGCTGGGCCCGGACTCATGAACCTGCCGGGTTCATGCCCCGTCAGACCCTCAACACCATTCATACCCTGGAAAAATTGTTCCTTTATACAGGTGACCGGCGATACCTGAGGCCCATCCCTTTAGCTCTCGATTGGTTGAAAGAAGCCGGTTTGCGGGTACTGGATGATGGATCGATCGAATATGCCAGGTACTATGAGCCTGGTAGTAATTTGCCCATTCAATGTGATCTGCTGGAAGAGAGGAATGAAAAGGGTTATGATCTGTATCATTATTATCCGGTAGACAAGAAGACCTATTTGACAACACGGGCACGGTCAGCCGGGTCAACGCATGCTGTGATCAAGCAGGCGCAGGGGGGGACTGTCAGATATAATTTACAAACGGTCATGGCAATGTTTGAACGGATAAGAGAGGCTCCTGAGGAAGATCAGAAAAAGCTGTATGATGAGCTTTTCCTCCCAAAAGAAAGAACATACGAAAGACCTGGTAAACAGGAGATCATTGAAATCATCAACTCGATGAATGACAATGGAGCCTGGATCGAGAATATTGAGATTTGGGATAATCGACCCGGACAGATGATTGAAAGCAGAAAGACCATACGCGGCATCAGTGTGAGGACATATATAAGGAATATGAAATTATTGATGGATTTCCTTTAAAAGGACCTCCCGAACAACTTCTTCAGGGGTCCTTTTCTTTTTTTCTGTAGCCTCATGACCTAAATTTACCAGGGCTTTGTACGGCAGTCCGGTTACTTTCATTATTCCTGGTGTTATTAAATTATATCCAATTGTTACAGTGAATTCCCATCCATCTAATCTTGTTTTCATTCTGCTGACAGTACTGTGCCTGTCCTGTAAGCCGGAACAGTCCATTGATCGTGAAACTCTTGTAAGCAGGCATAATGTTATAAATACCTCCTTTGATTTCCTGGGCTCCCTGACTGTAGGTAACGGAGGATTTGCATATACGGTTGATTTCACCGGTCTGCAGACATTTCCTGAAGAATACGCCAGAGGTATACCGCTTGGTACACAATCTGACTGGGGATGGCATAGCTTTCCGAATGTACAGGATTACGGTATTGATGAGACCATGGCTGAGTACCGGGTACATGACAGGGATATATCCTACTCCGTACAGGTTAAAACTCCGCCCCGACGTAAAGCGGCAGTTGACTATTTCCGTATCAATCCCCATCGTCTTCACCTCGGAATTATCGGTTTTAATATCCGCAATGCAGAAGGTCAGAAGGTCAGTCCGGACGATATTTATGATATCCACCAGGTTCTTGATGCCTGGAGAGGGGAAATTCGGAGTACCTTCAATGTACTGGATGAGAAGGTTGAAGTAATAACAGTATGTCATCCGGAACTGGATGCTATATCCATCCATGCAAATTCCAGGCTGATCAGTACAGGTGAATTAAAGATTAATATAAGCTTCCCCTATCCAAGCGGTATTCATTCTGACATGGCCTGCAACTTGAATGCTCCTGAAAGTCATTCAAGCAGCCTGCAAATTAGTGAAGCTCATACTGCCCTGATTGAAAGAACCCTCGATACCACCCGGTATTTTACAAAGCTGGGGTGGAAGGGGGAGTTGGATATTCGTGGGACAGGGCCACATAGCTTTGAGTTATCTTCTCCTTCCGACAGCTTCAATGTTACAGTTCAGTTCAGTCCCCGGAAACCTGAAAAACCCTTGCCTGCATTTGAAGAAACGAGCGCACTTGGGAGGGAGAGCTGGTTTGATTTCTGGATGAGCGGAGGGGCTGTCGATTTTACCGGAAGCATGGATCCACGTGCAGCTGAACTGGAGCGGAGGATCGTACTGTCTCAGTACCTTACCCGTGTACAGTGTGCCGGCTCGCAGCCTCCACAGGAAACAGGCCTTACATACAACAGCTGGTATGGGAAATTCCACCTGGAGATGGCATGGTGGCATATGGTACATTTTTACCTGTGGAACAGGCCGGAGTTGATGGAGGAGAGCCTCTCCTGGTATGAGACCATCGCCGGTAAAGCCGAAAACACTGCAAGGCGCCAGGGATATGGGGGAGTTAGATGGCAAAAAATGACAGACCCGTTTGGGAATGACAGTCCATCTTCTGTGGGTTCATTTCTGATCTGGCAGCAGCCGCATTTTATATATTTTGCCGAGCTCTGTTATCGGTATTACCAGGATAGTGCTACCCTGAATCGGTATAAAGATCTGGTATTTTCCACTGCTGATTTCATGGCTTCTTATCCCTGGTATAACCCTGATAAGGACAGGTATGAACTGGGACCCTCACTGATACCTGCACAGGAATGCTTCGATCAGCGTGTTACCATCAACCCACCGTTCGAGCTCTCCTACTGGTACTGGGGACTGACCACCGCCATTGAATGGTCCCGGCGCCTGGAACAGGCCCCCTCTCCTGAATGGGAAAAGGTCCTGGCCGGACTCTCCACGCTGTATTCAAGAGACAGCCTGTATCTGCCCGCCGAAAGCGTTCCAATGGCATACCTGGAAGGCACTCATATGCATGATCATCCAGCCGTACTGGGAGCCTATGGTGCCATGCCTGACTGTCCATTGTTCGATATAAACACGATGCAGAATACATTTGATTTTGTCTGGGAAAACTGGCAATGGGAAGAAACCTGGGGCTGGGATTTCCCGCTAACCGCCATGACTGCAGTACGCCTGGGTCAGCCGGAACGGGCCATTGAAGCATTGTTCATGCAGCCTAAAACAAACACTTACCTGCCGAACGGGCATAATTACCAGGACGGCAGGCTTCGTTTATACCTTCCGGGAAACGGCGGATTATTGACAGCGGTTGCCATGATGTGTGCAGGATATGACGGATGCACGATCCCTGATCCTGGGATCCCCCGGAATGGGCTGTGGAAGGTGCGCTGGGAAGGATTATCACCCATGCCCTGACCATGAAGTCAGAGAATATTCAGTTGATTTTGTGTGCATTAATAACCGCTGCGAAACTTTAGTTATATTTATGATCAGAGACATATTAACCTTTAATAAACAAATTATAATCATGTACTTGAAAAGTGTTTCCCTGTTACTGATCCTGGCTGGAACAGGAATATCGACAAATTGCCAGGTCCAGTCCCCGCAAAGGAATCTTGATGAGAGCCAGAAATGGTCGGTCAGGATGGCCAATACGGTCATGACACGTTATCCGGAACTAACTGATATGCACATGAAATTCCACAACAGTGCACCCAAGTGGTCGTATGACATTGCCATGCTGGCCCAGGCCATCAATAAACTCGGAGCAATGGATCAGGCTTTTGAAGATTATATGCAAAACTATATGGATTTCTTCATCAGTGAGGATGGTAAAATTTCCACCTATAAGTTTTGTGATTTTAATCTTGACAAGATCAATCCGGGAAATAACCTGATTCTCCTTCATGAACGTACTGGCCAGGAAAAGTACAGAAAAGCCTTTGAACAGCTGGTGGAGCAGCTGAAGGATCAGCCTCATATCCCTGACGGGGGATTCTGGCACAAGGCCATTTACCCTCACCAGATGTGGCTGGACGGAGTCTACATGAGCTCTCCCTTCATGGCAAGATATGCCAGCACATTCAAAGAATCCCGGTGGTTCGATGAGGTGGTCCGGCAGATCACCGTCATCGAAGGGCACACAAAAGATCCCGAAACCGGATTGTTGTACCATGCATATGATGCAAGCCGGGGAATGAAATGGAGCAACGACGAAACCGGTTGTTCTCCCCATTTCTGGGGAAGAGCCATGGGCTGGTATATGATGGCCCTTGTGGATGCACTTGAATTTTTTCCGGAGACACATCCGGGGAGAGAGGAAATGTTAGGAGTTCTGAACAGGACCAGCGGGGCACTTGTGAAAGTCAGGGACAAGGAAACCGGCCTGTGGTACCAGGTCCTGGATATGGGAAGCTCCCCAGGCAACTATATTGAAGCTTCGGCATCCTGTATGTTTGTATATGCCTTCGCCAAGGGGGCGCACAGGGGTTACCTGGGCGAGGAATACCTTTCCGTTGCTGAATCCTCTTTTGATTCCATCCTGGAAGAGTTCATTGAGGTGGAAGAAAATGGCCTGGTTACCATTAATCACGGGTGCTTTGCTGCCGGCCTTGGAGGGTTGAACTACAGAAGCGCCAGCTATGATTATTACATCAACGAGAGAAAAGGAAAAAACGATTCCAAATCAGTGGGACCTTTTATCCTTGCAGCATATGAGCTGAACCGTTGATTTCATTAAATAATATCATACTGAATGAAACCAACTGTCTTATTTTTTCAGATTTCATTAATTCTGCTGATCATAACGGCGGGATGTGTTCCCACCTGACCGTAAACAATATCAGGGTAAAAAATCCCTGGTATGCACAGAATGGGGATGGGATCGATGCGGAATCGTGCAGGTACGTTTCCATTAAAAACGCACTTTAATCGAAAAGGAAACAATGAAAACTCAAAGATTTTCTCTGCCGGTATGTTTGGTAACTGTAATCCTGTTTGCTTTGTTTGTGAGAGCGAATGCACAAACATTTATTGAGATTAAAACACCTATGGCTCCTTCAGAATGGGCGCTATTAGAGCGGGCATTACTGGATAAAAATGAACGCTTTGTACATTATTTTGCTGATAAATATATAAATCCGATAACAGGACATCTTGAATGTGTGGTACGCTGGGGTGGTGCCGATGGTCCTGACGATGCAATGGAAAATTTTAACAAATGGTCCCTGCTTTATGCCCTGGGCGCTCCAAAAAGCACGCTGGATTTGTTCAATTTTATATGGAACGGCCATATTGATCAGTACACAAAGGCAAAGCACCCAATAACCGGGGAGGGTATGTTATACCGAGAATTTATCACCTCTTTCGACTGGGAACACACCGGAGAGGGTATGGCCGCTTTTCTCCTGCTGCCGCTTTCCGACCCGGAGGATTGGAGAACGCAGGAACGGATTGTCCGTTTTGCGAATTTTTACACCGGGAGGGATAGCACATCCCATAATTACGATCCTGAAAATAAAATTATCAGAAGCGCTTTCAACGGCAGCAAAGGTCCAATGTTTGAAGTGACAAATGAAGACTGGTTCGGAAATAATGTTGAGGCTGTGCAGACCCGGCAGGAGATCATGAAAGAATTTAGGAATGTCAAGGGTGATATACCGTTTAATCTCTGCGTGACAAGTCTTGCGGCAAATGCCTATCTTATGACCGGTGATGAGCATTATAAAAACTGGGTGCTTGAGTATGCTGGCGCATGGCGTCAAAGAACCATTAAAAATAACGGGATGATACCTTCTAATGTCGGTATTAACGGAATTGTCGGAGAACACTGGGATGGTAAATGGTATGGCGGATTGTTCGGTTGGAATTTTGGTGAACTCGGCGGATTTAATATGATCAGACGTGGCATGCGTATTGGTTTTAACAATGCTTATTTGCTGAGCGGTGATCCCGGCTTTCTTGAAATTCTTCGTAAACAGGGGGACATTCTTCTTGAGAACCGGAAAAAAACAGATAAAGGACTAATGCCT
>DAOUVF010000331.1 GCA_030667765.1 Bacteroides sp. | reverse complement strand
TTACAGGAAGCATAACCGGCAGTATCTGTCAGGGTGACTTCCGGTTGGCAGCTGAAGCCGGTGGACTTACCCGGTTGGCTGGCTGTACGGAAGAAAACCATCTGGCCGGGGACCGGCCGGCCCTCTCCGTCGGTAACCAGGACCCTGATGGGTTCAGGCAATGTGAAATCCACCATCTGTTGTTGATTATTCCCTGAACTGACGGGAAAAGACAGGTGCAGGTCCGGGGACAAAGCAGTATCCGGCCCCGCCACCATGGGCTGGCGGGAATCCATACTGTCCTGTCCCATGATCCACAGGGATAGCATCAACATTAATCCGGTAAACAGGAGACGTTGAAAAATAAAATAAGTTTTCTTCACGGAAATATCAACCTATGAAATAAAAGTATAAAAAAGCGGGCTTATTTCATCGGCATTAAATTAGATGCTCAGAAATTGGCCCGGAAAGTAAAGATAAAATTGCGGCCAGGGGCTCCGACTCCGGAAGCAAAGACTTTGTAGAACCGGTTGAGGATATTCTGGACTGCCAACTGTACCGTGAAGTGTTCATTGATCCTGTACTGAGCACGGAGATTAAGGGTAGACCAGCCAGGAAAACCAAAATCTGCTATGGCTTCATCTTCATTATCTTCCCCATAGGGTGATAGCTCCGACCAGTATTTCCTTCCGCTGTATGCTAAATATGCTTCGGTGTTAAATTTCCGGTAGGCATAACCTGCAGAAAGGCGACCGAAAACCGGGGGAATATGAGCTAGGGGAACCCCGTTAGTGATATCCCGTCCCCGCAGATAATTTAAACTTCCTTTGAAGGAAAAGTTGCCTGGCAGGGCAGAATTAAGATTCAGGGAAATGCCCTGTATGGTGGCAAGACTGGCATTGGCATTGGTAATGATCCCGTAATAATTTCCGTCATATAATAATGAATCTGAACCGTTTAATGAATGACTGGTACGGACAATGGCATTATTCAGGTAAGTGAACCATATCCCGCCGCTGATGGTGGCGATCCCGGGGAGGACTTTACTGACCCCGATCTCCAGGTTATAGGTGTATTCGGGTTCCAGGTTTTCGTTGGGGACCGTCACGAATTCCCCTTTGGCCCTGACCTTCCCATAGTCATCCACATTCGGGTTGCGGAACCCGGTAGCAAAGATAAATTTATACCTCCAGGTGTTCTGGGGACTGAAAATGACGCTTGCGCTGCCCGTAAGAGCCCCGTTGTTGATTTTAATCTCAGTAAAAGGCAGGTTACTGTCAGTAAAAGTCGAATGAAGCATGCCGTAATGGTACCTGAGTCCCACGTTAAATAACACATTGGGATTAACCAGCATTTTGTAATTCCCGTATGCCGAGAAAGAATTGGTGTGACTGCCTCCTTTCGGATAGCGGCTAATGGCTTCGGTGGTGCTACCGTTTATGATGTTTTCGTAACGGGCAGATGACCTCACATCATTATGATTAGCCTCCAGTCCATAAATGAGCCGGTGTCCCTTTTTCATTAACCTGGTAAAATCAAAGGTGGCACTGTACACAAATACATCCTCCTCCTGGAAAAGCTTGTCGTTCACCCTGAACTTCCTTGTGATCCGGTCCTCGTCTATCTTCTGAAAGGCCACTATTGCCGTCATGTTGGTAAACAAAGGGTTGTGTTTCTTATATACGGCTTGCATGGAGGAAAGGAACCTGTTCTGGGGACCGTAATACCATTCAGCATACTTCAGCTTATCCCCGTCATAATCATTCAGCTGGTCAAAGCGGTCTACTTTGGATGAAGTAGATAATTGGAGATTCAGGGATAGATCCAGAAGGGCAGATGGCGAATAACTGGTTTTGGATAGCAGGTCAAGTTGGTGGTACCCGGTATTTTTCTGTATATGGGGATTGGGGTTAGCAATGGTGGAATCATTATCACCTATCCGGCTTGAGTAATGATTCACCTGACCCCAGTCTCCCCATTCCGTTTTCCGGTTTTCACCACTGCGGATATCACCAAAATCACTAAAGGTCAGGCTGGTGGTATTGGCAATCTTTTTCTTGCCGATATTGAAATCGCCATGAACAATCTTTCCGAGGTTGGCAGTTGAGAATTGACCGTATGCTGAGGCATGAATAGCATTGTACTCCGGATCCCGGGTGTAATAATGTATGACCCCTCCCAGGGCATCGCTTCCGTAAATAATAGTGGATGGACCAAACAGGATCTCAACACGGTTCAGGATGCTGTTATCAATGGTAATGGAGTTCTGCAGGTGGCCGGACCGGTAGATGGCATTGTTCATACGGACGCCGTCAACCACAAGCAGGATCTTATTGGCTTCAAATCCACGCAGGATTGGACTTCCACCACCGCCCTGGCTTTTCTGAACCATTACATTTCCTGATTCAAGGAGGATATCTGCACTGGTCTGGTAAGCAGTGGTCTGAAGCTGTTCGGGTCCCAGTACATCTATCATATAAGGCGTTTCTTCCTTCTTTTCCTTTCCTTTTAATGCCGAAACCACAAATTCCTCCATCATGATATTGCGTCTTTTCAGGAGCACCCGCCCACTGCCAAACACCAGTTCGTGCCAGGTATAGCCGCACAGTTCATAGGAAGAATGCTGTAAAAAAATGCTGTCATCTTCTGCAAATAACCCGAGATCGGCTTTTCCGAAAGCATCCGATATGGCTGAAACCGATTTATCCTTGTTGAATAATGCAACATTCTCAACCGGCTGTTCTGTCCCCTGATCAAGAACAGTAATCTGCTGACCAACAGATGTTTGATAGAATAGAAGAGAGAGAATCAGAATGCCTAAAATACTTCTTAGCGGACCCATTTCAGTCAAAAAAGAGCAAACATAACTTACCACAAAAATTATTCCAAAAGAGGAAATAGTCCAAAGATATAAACAGTAGTCTCTTGAAAAACTCAGAAGACATATCTCCCGGACTGTGTATATTTTTCATATAATTGGGCAAGCCCTGGATAATGAACAGTATATGATCAGGAAAGTGACCATCGGTGCAGTAGCCGTTATTTTTGTAGCAATCATTATTTACAGCATCCTGGAATTGCGGAAGGGCAATATCCAGCAGGCAGACGTCATCCAGGCCGTACCCACGGATGCGGCGTTGATTATTAATGCCAATGATCTCTCGGGTTTTATCAGGGATGAATTGTCCCGCAATAAGATCTGGCATGAACTCGGCATGGTGAATAGGATTGGGGCATTTCAATTGACCCTTGGGAAACTCGATTCTATGTTACGGATGGATGAGGAGTTGGAGAGCCTGTACAAGGGATCGGATATATCACTCTCGCTCCATAGATCAGGAAAAAACCGTTTCGAGTTCATTTTATATTATCCACTGGATAATGCCGGGACCGAAAAACAGATTCTCAAATTTATCCAGGATAAGGTTCAGTCCAACGCCACCTTCACGCCCAGGAAATATGATGAGGTCAGGATCCATGATGTGAGTTTTACAGGAAACAGCAGGAAAGATGATTTTTCTTTTGCATTTTCCAGGGGACTTCTCATCCTGAGTCCCTCTTCCATCCTGTTGGAAGCTTCGGTCAGGCAACTATCCCAATCCCAGTCTGTAGCGGATGAAGCCGGATTCAAGGAAGTCGCAGAAACAGCCGGACGGAACGTGGAGGGGAATTTATACCTGGATTATAAGACCATCCCGGGATTTGTATCCCATTTATTCAATGACCGGTACACGGAAAAGGTTTCAGATTTTGTGCACTTTGCCGGCTGGTCGGAAATGGATGTGAATATCCGTCACGATGCATTGCTTCTGAATGGTTTTACCTATTCGAGTCCCGTATCAGATGATTTTCTGAACATTATTTTAAAACATCAGCCCCAGCGACTGGATATTGAAGCCATAATCCCGGAAAATATTTCAGCCTTTCTGGCCCTTGGACTGGATGATTTCCCAGGGTACAAAAAGGACTACATGGAGCATCTTGAGATACATGGCCATGGGCGGGCATACCTGCGGGAACTCAGATCATTGAACGAGAAATACAAGATGGACCTGGATAAGCTTCTCCTGCCGGTATTTGACAGGCAGGTAGCCCTGGTCTTGACTGATATCCGGAATTTTGACTGGGATGAGAATGCCTATGTGGTTTGCAATACAAAAAGCCAGAGCCTGGCCGTG
>DAOUVF010000456.1 GCA_030667765.1 Bacteroides sp. | reverse complement strand
TCCACACCATCATGGGTGTGCGTATGGTGGTGACTCTCTTCGCCCGGTTTAAGTATGGTCGGTTCTTTCCCTGCTTGTCCGCATCCGCAACTATCACACATGGTATTCCTGATTTAATTGATCCCGGTAAAGATAATAAAATCCGGACTGTGAACCCTTATTCTACGATCAGGGATTTCACCCTCAGATCCCGACCCTGGATGACGTCCGGGGCACAGGCCTGGCACATGGGACAGGGTTTGAATAGTGTGTCCGTGTCATATTCGGTCAAACATTGAGTGCACCTGGCCTTGCCTTCGACGATGATCAGGTTTCTCCTGGCATTTTCAAGGATGGTCCCCTTCACAGCTGCTTCCAGGGAAAATTCCAGCGCCTCCATTACCACCCCGGAGAGCTGACCGATCTCGATCTCAATCTCTTTTACCACAGTGGCTTCTTCCTTCATGGCAGATGAAGTGGCAATATCGACAATGTCCATGGCGATGGAAAACTCATGCATTTGATGCGAATTTGAATTCCCAAAAGTAATACATATTGGTGGAAGTTTGATGATTGCCCCTCTATGTCATTATCTAAGTTTTTAGCGTGATGATTATCACAATAAAAACAAGGCTGTCAGATCACCAAATTTTAGATAAAACCTCTTAAAAAATTTGCTTATAATTGTATCTTTACCTGCAAATTAATCAAAACGTATTATGGGGACCGTAAAGCAAATTTTAGAGACCAAGGGAAATGAGACTTACAATGTCAGTCCGGGTGCAACCGTATTCGACGCCCTGCAGATCATGGCTGACAAAAACTGTGGAGCACTTATGGTTATGGACAGCGATGGGAAACTGGTTGGGATGTTCTCAGAGCGGGATTATGCCCGCAAGATCATCCTCCACGGTAAATCCTCCAAGGAATCCATAGTGGAAGATTATATGACTACCGAACTGACCACTGCCAGACCTGAATCTACCACCCTGGAGCTTATGGCCGTAATGACCAACAAGCATGTGAGGCATATCCCTGTACTTGATCACAACAAACTGGCAGGCGTTGTTTCGATTGGTGATGTGGTGAATGACATTATAAGGGAACAGGATATCACGATCAAGGACCTGGAAAAATACATCACCTCCAGCGGTTACGGGCATCAGTAATCTCCCATTTCACGTTTCCTTGCTGCAATCACAAGCTGTCCCAGGGCGATCCCTCCATCATTGGATGGTAATTGCCTGGGAAACAGCACCTTGAACTTAGCATCCAGCAGTCCCGATTCAACCCGGGATGACAGGTACCTGTTCTGAAATGTACCCCCGGAGAGGGCCACTGTACGGATGCCTGATTCACGGCTGATCCCTGCGACCCGGTTGACAATGATCTCGCTTACAGTATTATGGAACTTCGTGGATATCAGTCCCACATCAACCCCTCCCATCACTTCATCAACCATGGCCCGAAAGGCAGGTGCCATGGATATTTCCGTCCCGTCATCGTAGGGATATACCTCGTTTGTAACCGGACTGACAATGTTTTCCAGCCTCATTGGGGCTTCGGCATGGAAACTTGACCGGGTGCAGAGACCTAAAAGTGCCGCAGCGGCATCAAATACCCTGCCGGCACCGGATGTCAGGGGTGAATTGATATTTTTTTCGATGGCCTGGATGACTTGTTCAACAGTAGCCAGGTTCAGCTTCGTCAGAAACGGCAGGTCCATATTTAACAGGTCCCTGCCGTATATCCTGTAGAGGTATGAAACGGCCATTCTCCAGGGTTCATGAGTGGCCTTATCTCCTCCGGGCATGGGTATGTATTCCAGGTGAGCCAGGCGCCTGTATCCGGCCAGGTCGCAGACCATGAATTCCGATCCCCAGATACGCTGATCATCGCCCAGTCCGGTTCCGTCAAAACTGACCCCTATCACCGGCTCGGTGACTCCGTGTTCAGCCATCACCGATGCGATATGTGCATGATGATGTTGTACTGCCACTGTGGGTAATCCCAGCTCCCGGGCATACCTTGTCGACAGGTAATCCGGATGCAGGTCGCAGGCAACCAGTTCGGGTTCCAGCCGGAATAAAGCCCTGAAACGGTCAACCGTCTCCCGGTAGAATGCCAGTGTCTCAAAATTTTTCAGGTCACCAATATGCTGGCTCATAATGGCCTGATTTCCTTTCCCGAGACAAAAACAATTCACCAGTTCGGCGCCTGCCGCAAAGATACCCTCAACGGATGATCCGGTGTGGATCGGGTTGGGTACATAGCCCCTGGATCTTCTCAGCAGCCGGGATTGATCCCTTACTACCATGGCTACAGAATCATCACATCGGTTGTGAATGTCACGGTTAAAGTGCAGTACGGCATCCGAGACAGGTCCAAGGATATCCTCTGCCTGCCGGTTGTCAATGATGATGGGCTCCTCTGCCAGGTTGCCTGAGGTCAGCACGATCACCCTGGTTTTCATCTGCTCAAACAAGAGGTAATGAAAAGGCATATATGGCAACATGGTCCCGATGGTGGCAAACCCGTTGGATACCCCGGGAGCCAATCCGTTTTTCTCTTTCAGGATAACAATGGGACGCCTCCAGGAGCTCAGCAATGTTGCTTCTGTATCGGAGATCTCACAATACCGGCCGGCCGCTTCCAGGTTGCCGAACATGACGGCAAGAGGCTTCCCTTCCCTTTGCTTGCAGTCCCTCATCCGCCTTACCGCTTCCTGATTCAATGCATCACAGGCTATGAAGAAGCCACCCAGTCCCTTGATGGCAACAATCCCGCCCTCATCAATCAGGTTTGCTGTACGGATAAGGATCTCCT
>DAOUVF010000373.1 GCA_030667765.1 Bacteroides sp. | reverse complement strand
CTTCTGGTCAGTGGTCATACCGTTCTGTCAGTGTTTGATAGTAATGATTGATAAATATATGAATTTTAAATGTTAGCCGCACACTTAAAATAACATTACTCCTCTTTTGCAGGTTTCAACTTTGATGTAGCCAGCATAACAATGCCTATAAGCAGCATGGCTAAGCCGGTCCACAGGTTTATGTTGATGCCGAGGGACCGCTCATACATTTCTGCATTACCGGCTGTGGCCAGTCCAAAAATGGTCAGTAACAGGCCCATAATGGTGAACATCAATCCGATCGGAACTTTTATGTCTAATCCCATATCTTAATTTTTTACCAGAATAATAAACTTAAAATAATTGCTATGATACCAACAATAATGGCCAGGGGAGCAGGACGCTTGTACCAAACGACACCCTCTTCCACTATCCTCGGAGTAAGGGAATATACCAGCCCTTTCAGATCTTCATCTGACTTTATCTTTTTGGTCATCAGGGAGATAATTGCGGTCAGAACAAAGGCTGCGGTAAATGCATAGATGGCTGTCCAGAAGTTCTGTGCCATCTCACTCGGGTAGGTATGGACAACCGTACCCAGCCATCCTCCCTTGATAAGGGTATCAGCCCCGGCCGGAGCCGTTAATCCATGATGCAGTGATGCAGCCAGTGTTCCGGCGATAAGACCAGTGAAAGCCCCGTGCCCGGTGCTCCTCTTCCAGAACATTCCCAGCAGGAAGGTGGCAAAAAGAGGGGCATTAATAAAGGCAAAAATGAGCTGCAGGAAATCCATTATATTATTGAAAGACCTGGCCATATAAGCGGCACCAATGCTTACAAGCACACCAAAAACGGTGGTCAGCTGTCCCACCCGCAGGTAATGCCTGTCTGATTTATGTTTGTTGATATAGCTCTGGTAGATATCATAGGTCCAGACCGTATTAAAAGCAGTAACATTCCCGGCCATCCCCGACATAAAAGATGCCATCAATGCCGTGAGTCCGAGTCCCAGTACACCCGTCGGGAAATAATGCCCGAGCAGTACCGGGATCACTTTATCATAATCGTAGCTGTTGCCTTTCAGCGGGAGTTCAAAGCCAGCTTCAGGTATGGCGGTCAAGGCAATAGCGATCATACCCGGGATTATCACCAGGGCCGGGAGGAACATTTTTGGGAAGGCACCAATCAGTGGGGTCTTGCGGGCACCTGCCATGGAATCTGCAGCCATGGCTCTCTGGACGACCAGGAAGTTGGTACACCAGTATCCGAACGATAGTACAAATCCAAGTCCAACAAGTACACCGAACCATTCTATGCCCATCGGGTTGGAATCCGGACTTCCCATAAATTTCCATGAATTCACCCAGGCGCCCGGCTCATAGCCGTTTCGTACCGCCACATCACCCAGGGTTTCGGTAAGCCCTTCCCATCCGCCGATATTGATCAGACCCAGTATAACCAGCGGCGCAAAACCAACCACTATCAGGAAAAACTGCAATACTTCATTATAGATAGCAGATGTAAGACCACCGAGATAAACATATACCAGTACGATCACGGCCGATACCACCAGGCTGAAGTTGAAATCCCACCCAAGCAGGGTTTCCATCAACATTGCAAGGGCATACATGGAGATCCCCGAGGCAAAAATGGTCATAACTGCAAATGCAAATGCGTTGAATCCCCTGGTCTTTTCGTCGAACCTTAGTTTCAGGTATTCCGGGACCGAACGTGCCTTTGAGCCGTAATAAAACGGCATCATGAAAATGGCCAGGAAAATCATGGCAGGAATGGCACCAATCCAGTAAAAATGTACCGTGGCCATCCCGTATTTGGCTCCTGAAGCGGCCATCCCGATTACCTCCAGGGCACCAAGGTTAGTGGCAATGAAGGCAAGCCCTGTGATCCAGGCCGGTATGGAGCGGCCTGCTTCCAGGAAATCCGTTGAAGATTTCATATACCGCTTCAAAGTCCATCCAATCCCCAGAACAAATGCAAAATAGACCGCCATGATGGTATAGTCTATCCAGCCTAAATTGAAAGACGTTTCCATAGGTTTAGTAATTGGTTATTCAGAAGTGTAGAAAATACATTGAAACCTTAAAAATAGAAATAATTCCCGATGATGGGGTATCAGGAATCATCATTTTGCGATATCTTATAAGTCAGCCGAATCAGGGCTCCTCCAAACCCACGTTTTTCCCTATATTTGAAATTTCATATTAATCACATAATAAATGAGAATTGTCTCTCAACTGTTTATGATCTTACTCACCCTGAATGCCTGCAACCAGAATGGGGATAGCTCAGATGATGCCTATCTCAAAGAAATCAATAGATGGAAGGAAAAGCGCCTTGAACGACTTAAATCAGAAAATGGCTGGTTGAATCTTGCCGGTCTTTTCTGGCTCGAGGAAGGGATTAACACCATCGGATCTGACTCCTCCAACAGTATAATTTATCCTGACAAGGCACCCCCACGATTAGGGAAATATATTCTCAAGAACAGGCAGGTCAGTTTTATACACGAGCCCGGCGCGGAAGTCTTCCTGGAAGGAAAACCCATTGAGGAACTCGAAATAAAAACAGACAAAACCGGAAAACCTAGCCTGCTGGAAACAGGCAGCCTGGCATGGTTCATCATTGAACGCGGGGATCAATTTGGCATCCGCCTGCGTGATTATGAGCATCCTGCAATAAATCAATTAACACATATAGAATGCTACCCGGCCGATCCTGCATGGAAGATCGAGGCTAAGTTCGAAGCATATGAGAAACCCAGGGAACTACTTATTCCTACCGTCATCGGCACGGTGGAAAAGAATATGTGTCCGGGTATCCTTCGCTTTGATGTCAACGGAGTGCAACAGGAATTTTACCCCGTAGCAGCAGGAAAGAGACTTTTCGTCATTTTTGCAGATGAGACGAGCGGACTTGAGACATATGGTGGCGGACGGTTCCTATATTTACAAAAACCGGATAAACAGGACATGGTCGTGATCGATTTCAACAAGGCTTTTAATCCACCATGTGCCTTTACCCGCTTTGCTACCTGTCCACTTCCTCCCAGGGAAAATTTCCTGACCGTAAGGATAGCAGCAGGTGAAAAAGGTGTGGATCATTAATTTGTTAACCTAAATCAATAAAAAAATGAAAGTATTAAATTGGGTATTCTTAGTTATTCTTTTATGCTCTTTTATTGCCTGCAAACAATCCAAAACCAAACAGGACCTGGTGGACAAGGCCACCGAAATGGAAAGCTCAGGAATGTTCCTGGATCCGGCCGGCTTCCGGAAAACCATAGACGGGAAGGAAACTGACCTGTATAAACTCAGCAATGCAAATGGCATGGAGGTATATGTCACCAATTTCGGGGCTGTCATTGCTGCCATCCTGGCACCTGACAGGGAAGGCAATATGGCTGATATCGCATTGGGATACGATGAGGTACTGAATTATGGAATGGCTGGTGATGCCAATTTCGGCGCGGTAGTGGGAAGATACGGGAACAGGATAGACGGGGGGGAATTCACCCTCGACGGGGAGACCTATGAACTGCCGATCAATGAGGCCAATAATAACAACCAGCTTCATGGCGGAAAAAAAGGATTTGGCGAACTGGTCTGGAATGTGGACGGTGTTTCTGAAAACAGCATACAGTTAAGCCTTCACAGTCCGGATGGCGATATGGG
>DAOUVF010000138.1 GCA_030667765.1 Bacteroides sp. | reverse complement strand
TATAGGGATTGCTGGAATATAGGTATTCACCCTGGAGCATCAGGGTATTGGGAAAGGTATAGTCAAGGCCTACAGAACCCATGAACATCCCTGAGGTATCGCTGAAATTTTGTTTTGGATGGAAATATGTGGCTTCTCCCCTGAAACCTGCACCACCAATATTACCGGACCACCCAATGCCACCCAGATAATCTTCTTCGCTCAGCATACCGGCCAGTAATTGTATGTCATATGAAAACACATTGAAACGGTACATGGCTGCAGCTGTGACCTTATGAGCGCTGTCGATCTTAACTGCCATTTCAAGGGTTGAAGTGTAATTTGGATAGAACTGCAGGCGGACCGCATCTGAACCGGGGCGTTCCTCGTAATCAAAATCAAAATAGGAATACACATTAAATACATCGTTGACATTCCAGACAAATGTTTGTCCCCAATTAATCCTCTGCCTTCCAACAGTAGCCGAGAAACCTTTTGTTGTATACTGAAACCAGATACGATCAATGGTTGAATTCAACACATAGGACTCACCGCTGAGCAGGTTATAGGACAGGTCAAACAGGCCACCTTCTTTTTCTATATTATCTATATATCCAGGGAAGAGTTTTAGGGTTTCACCATACATCAGCCTGTTCCGGAACTGAATGCTGGCATTGAAATGTTCACCTCCATACCAGTAGAAATTCAGCCGGTTATGGAAAAGACCATCTATGATCCAGTCTTTACTGGGATCTTCAAACATGGCAGACTGCATGTTGGACAGATATCCCTTGAATTCAAAGGAACTGAACTTTTCCTGGCCAGCAGCAGACGTCGAGAATACAAGCAAAACAATATACAGCCCAGCCTTTTTCATGAAATGATCATTTTGTAATATCAGAAAGGACCCTGCCATCTTCGATGGTGATCACCCTGCGGGCCTTTTTCATCACACGTGCATCATGGGTAGCAAAAATGAATGTAATGTTTTCTTCACGATTCAGCCTTTCCATGATATCCAGCAGGTTCTCAGTTGCCTCTGTATCAAGGTTCGCAGTGGGTTCGTCAGCCAGAACGAATTTTGGTTTGGAAGCCAGTGCACGCGCCACAGCCACCCGCTGTTGTTGTCCGCCTGATAGTTTCGAAGGCCGGCTGTTAAGCCGGTCTCCCAATCCCACGGATTCAAGCAGTTCTTTCGTCCTGGCATCTCTTTCTGTTTTCGGTTTTCCCTGGAGGTGCATAACGAATTCAACATTTTCCTTGGCTGTCAGCACAGGGATCAGGTTATAAGCCTGGAAAACGAACCCGATGTTGGACAGCCTGAAATTGATCAACTCGGATGATTTTAATGAGCTGATATCAACTCCTCCAATGGTAATCTTCCCGGTGCTCGGATTGTCTAATCCACCGAGCAGGTTCAGCAGGGTGGTTTTACCTGAACCTGATGGACCGACAATGGCTGCAAATTCACCCTGTTCAAAGGAAAGGTCTATTCCCCTGATGGCATGGACCTTTATCTCAGATTCATTATAGATCTTTTCCAGATTTTCAATTTCAATTACTTTCATGATAAAATTTTAATTTCATTACATATCAATTCTTAAAGCCTCTGAAGGATTCAGCTTCATCGCTTTCCTTGCCGGATAGATAGAAGCCAATACTCCTGTAAGTACAACCAGCAGGATCAACTGAAAGAAGGATTGCCACCCGATGGTCGGGTAGATCATTGGACTGAATCCCATGGCTTCAAAACCTTCCTGGTAGAGGGATGTAAGATCCAGTCCTGTCCTGCCGGTATACCAGATAAGACCATAGCTTATGGCCATGCCAATGACTGCTCCGGTCATTCCCAGGAATACGGTTTACAGCATGATCATGCTGAAAACTCTTTTTTTATTCATTCCTATGGCCATTAGCATACCCAGTTCCTTGATCCTTTCCAGCACTGCCATCAGCATGGTATTAACAATGCCAAAACCAAGGGCCAGCAATATGATGATCATAAAAACAAACAGGTAAAAGTCCATGGCCGAGGCATACATACCGGCTTCCGGCATGATCTCGTCCCAGGTCTGCACATCCATTCCCGGCATGATCTCCATGACCTGTTCAGCCACCTGGTCATCGTATTCCACAGATGATAACAGGATGGCCATTTGATTTACCTGGTTTGATTGCATACTGGCTACAGGAGCTATATCGGACATGCGAACAAACAAATTAAGTCCATCAAAGGCGGAATTACCTGTTTTATAAATCCCCACAACACGGAAGGCGTCATAGGCGATGTTACCGTCAAGCGATTGGAAACTTAATACAATCCTTCTTTTGAGCCTGTATTTAATGGCGGCGGCTTTTATATGGAACGCGAACTTTTCAGCTTCTGATTTGCCCAGTAAACCTGTCAGGGCCTTTTCAAAGTCAGCCTCTGACCTGAACTGTTTATCCCTTAGAGAGTCAAGCAATGGCAGGTCTACATGCATTTTCTTTTTTTCGGACAGCCTGTCCAGGTCTTCGGACGTTATTTTATAATAAGTCAATTTGAGTATTTTTGCCAGTTTTTCACCAATTACGATAGGCTTTCTCCCATCCTCCCCGAAGAATGATCCCCCGCCTTCAACCATTGATTCAGCAATCCCGGTTACCTGCTTTTCCCTGTCAACATCAACCCCATTGATCATTACACCTGAGGCATTTCCCGAAGTGCTGGCCATACCCAGGATCTTGATCCGCGGGCTGACTCCTTTAACTTCTGGTAACTTTTCAATTTGACTTACATATTTTTGATAATCATCAATGGTATATTTTGGTTCATTATTATCCAGGTACGAGGGATGATGAACCTGGATATGAGAAGCTTCATTCCCAATGGCCATCTTTACGCGTGAATCAATCATGCCAACAAATACTGCCACCATGTAAACACCACCGAAGATGCCGAAGGTAAACGCAACGATCACTACCAGTGAGCGGATCTTGTTACGCCATACATTTTTCCATGAAATTGACCAGATCATTTTTTTCTTTGTTATTTCGTTTAAGAACGCAATGCTTTAATCTCTTTTAGCCTGAGCACAGAATATATGGGTGGGATAATGGCCAGCATGAAGATGATCATTACAATGGCCGTCTGGCCTGCAAAATAGAAACCTTCAAACCTGGCCGGCATGATGGGTTCAAATCCATATGACTCAAAAATCTCTGCATATTCCCCGGTAAATCGTATTGGATTCCTGACCAGGTAGCCTATTACGGGCAGGCTGCCGATAATCCCTGATGCAGCTCCGACAAGTCCCATCATCAACATTTCAATCATAAGGATGAGTCCCAGTTTCTTTTTTTGCATACCCAGGGCAACCATTACCCCAAACTCCCTTCTTCTTTCCGTTGTCATCATAATGAGGGTTCCCAGCACACCGAATCCTACAATCATATACAATACGCCAAGCATGATATAGCCCCCTGCCTGGTCGCTCTGGATCTGTTGTACCAGCTCAGGGTTCATTTCTTTCCAGTCCATGATCTCATAAATTCCGTTTTCCAACAAATACTCTATAACCTTTTTGGTATTTTTCAGATCATCCGAATCGTGCACATTGATCACCAGGGATGTCAGCATATTTTCCGCTCCGTAAAAATCCTGTGCAATGGGCAGGGGCATAAACACCAGGCGCCTGTCCAGCTGAGGATTTGGCATTTCAACAATGCCTGTGACAGGATAAATACCGGCTGCACTGGCGCCATGATATCCTGTACTTAATAATGTCAGGGTATCATTCAGTTTCAGGTTGAGGAACTCTGCCAATCTTCCGGATACTAAAACTCCGTCAGAATATTGATCAAAATACCTTCCTTCCTTGATCTTCCTGTCAGGATGTGTGAGATCCAGCTCTTTGACCGGATCAATGCCAACCACCAGGATACCCTTTGTTAATTCACCCGTCGAAGCCAGGGCAAATGATTCAAGCCTTGGTATCACCGCCTTTACATTATCAGCCGATTCGATATCCCTGACCATGTCTGTCTGGTAAGCAAATGTATTATCAAGGGTCCGGTCATCCCAGAATCCATCCTTATGCACCTGCATAAACCCGGTAAAAGCTTCCACTATACCATCAGCCATATGACCATAACTTCCTACCTGCATAGATCGCATGATCAGGGACAGGAACATGGCGAAGAAAACCGAGGCAATGGTGATCAGTGTTCTCCTTTTATTTCGCCAGATATTTCTCCATGCCAGTTTTAAATAATCTTTCATGATTTTATATTTTCAGGTAATCAATGATCTATCGAACCCGTTTCATGTTTTGCTGTGAAAAAAAACTGTCCGGGATGGGTTCATTAAATTTAATATCATCCATCACCACAACTGTTTTGTGTCCTTCCTCCTCTTCAGGGATCAGTTCAAATTTGGATGGGATCAGCCTGCCACCCATGGTTTTCATGTCGTATGCAAGTTCCGTTTTGATCAGGTAGTCATCCTCGTCATAATATTCAGTCTTCATCTGTAGAAGTTCCTCCTTGGCGATCCATTTGAATATTTTTCCCCAGACAACAGCCGCATCTTCCAGGGGGATCAATTCAATTTTATAGCAATCCCAGCCATCAATTTCCTCCTCACCAATAATTTCATGGGTATAGTCAACCACAATGGATGATTCCTTTAACAGGTCATCATTGGAGAAATCCGACCCCATCCAGCCCTGTGACATCATCGATGGCGGCAGTTTGATCAGCCTGTTTATGGTAGGGTTCCAGTTCCACATTTCCGTTTCCCTCTTCAGGAAGGTCTGGCCTGCCTCCTTGGCAGGAGCGGTAACCAGGGCCAGGGAATAATCCCTTCCCTTGGTCCAGCTCTTAAAGGTGACCTCCCGCTGCCAGGTCGGCCTGACTATGGTCATGGTCATGGTACTCTGGGAAGTTTCTTCCCCCTGCATTTTCTCGTCAGATTTCTTGATGATCTCCCTGGCATCCTGACCATAAACCGGGATAAGCAGGACAAACAATAAGAGTATTGATATACATGTGAATCGTTTCATCTGGTTTTTATTTTAAGCGTACAATTTTATTAGTTTATTCTTGATCTTATCCAGGGGAAAACTGGCTGTATTTGCCATAAAATGGAATCCTATGCCATCCATTACAGCCCCAAGCATGATGGCCTCCGTTTCCGGATCTTCAACCCCAACAGACCGGAAATATTCTTCAAGCATTTTTACATAGGTATGGACCATCACAGCAATTCTTTTTTCAACGAGCTTCAGCACATGTGGTTGAAAGAAAAGGGTGAAATACAATCGCCAGAAATTTGGATTAGTTTCCAGTGCATCGAAAAATTCTTCGATGAAATACCGCAATTCATCCCTCGTAAGCGCCCCATCGTGATCGGGATCTATAAAGCGGGTAAGGCTGTCCAATCCATCGAAGATAATGGTTTTGATCAGGTCCTCCTTGCTGCTGAAATAATTATACAGCAATCCTTTCGATATCCCGGCTTTCTTGGCAATTTTACTGATCGAGGTCTTGTCAAATCCCTCGGCAGCAAAAAGCTCAAGTGCCGTATCCATGATCTCTTTTTTACGGGTCTCCCGGATTTCTTCGAATTGTTGTTTCGTTCTGGGTGACATATTCAATATTTTGGTTAAACGTTCAGTCAATAAAGAAAGTAAAAAATAACTGCCAGACCTGACAGTTTTTGACTGAACGTTTGGTCAAAGATAATATTCTAAACATGCCTTGTCAAGATTTTAATGTATTTTTTTTGTTAAATTTTGGCATTTCATTCATATTTTCCTGAAATTCAGCAAATAATAAAAATGAGATTTTTGATATTCCGAAAGTAACTTTTAGATATATTCAATCGTCCTATAAAAGATAATTACAAAGAATGACTGTCGCAGAATACAATCATTGCGTTGAAAAACACTCCGACGGATTGTATCGTTTTATCCTGAAAAACATCAAGGATCAGGATAAGGCGAGTGATATTGTACAGGACAGTTTCGAAAAATTGTGGAGAAAGGTAGCAGAGGTAGCTTTTGAGAAATCGAAAACATACCTGTTCTCCACGGCTTACCATACCATGATCGACGGGATAAGGAAAGATAAGAGAACAGAGGATTTTAGCCAGGTAAAGCCAGAACGATATTCCCATGAGGAGCAATACAATGACCTGCAGGAGATCCTTCATGCAGCATTGGATAAGCTTCCGGGGATACAGCGAACAGTCATTCTGTTGAGGGACTATGAAGGATATTCGTACCAGGAGATTGGCGAGATAGCCGGATTGAGTGAATCTCAGGTCAAGGTTTACATTTACCGGGGACGGGTATTCTTAAAGCAATATATAGGGAGTCTTAAGGCAGTAATTTAGACAGATATGAAGATCAGCAGGCAAAATTATGAGCAGTATTTTGTTGATTACCTGGACGGGAAATTAAATGATGAGCAGGTCGGGGTCCTCATGTCTTTTCTTGAGTTCAATCCGGATTTAAAAGAAGAATTTGCCGATATAGAAAAGATGTGCCTTACACCTGATGAAACAAAATTTTCAGGGAAGTCCAACCTGTTGAAGTCGGAATCCGATCTATCGGAAGCAGATATCCTGAAGGATTTTGATATGTATTGCATATCCAGCATGGAGAATGACATTGCTGACGAAGATGAGGAAATATTACAGGGCATCATCAGGGATGATCCTGACAGGGTGGATACATACATGCTTTACCGGTCAACCCTGCTCCTGCCTGATGAAAGTATTTTTTACCCGGGGAAGGCAAAGCTTAAAAAACGATTCATTAATATACCTTACCGTATTATCCTGCCTGCCGCAGCTGCAGTGGCTGCCTTGTTAATCATACTTCAGGTATTTACCGGCACGGGCCCGGAAGTCTACAATGTAACACAAACATTTCAGTCCCCTGAGCCCTCCAATGATAATAAAGAAATTTCTTCCCCGCTTACAAAGGTAGTCCAACCCCCTGCCGAAACACCTTCATTAACCAGGGAAGAAAAATCAACTGGAATCTCTCCAGTGAACGATGGGCTTACACACGGAAAGGGATCTCACATGGCAGATGGATCCATCATAGAGGCTGAATTGAATACCAACAGGGAAACCATTCAGCTTGCCAGAATAGCGTCAAAGTCTATCCCGCAGTTGAGTGGATCAATTGCAAGCTCAGAAGAAATTCCACCAGCTTACATGACATTAAGGCAAACAACCAAGCTGCCGGAGAATGGTGATTCAGCAGAAATATCAGGTGATAATCCCAAATTGTCATTATGGATACTTGCGGATGTTAGTGTCAGGGGTTTGAACTCAGTTTCTGAGGATGAATATCATTTAGACCGGGAAAAGGATAAAAATGGTAAAACCAGGAGGATCACATTCGACACCCCGGTCTTCGGTATTTCGGCCCCACTCCGGAAACCTGACAAATAGCAGTAACTTTTCCATGGCCTTATCCGTCTTATTCCCAAAGCCAAATATTAACAACATTTAAGAAAAAGTATTATGAGAAGGATATTTGCATTTGTATT
>DAOUVF010000039.1 GCA_030667765.1 Bacteroides sp. | reverse complement strand
TCGAAATGGTACGGGCCAGTAGAGTTAGTGCAGAACTAATGGCTGATAAGGTCCCTTTGATCAAGGGAGTAAGGGAATACTTCCAGGCTGGAACTGTACCAGGCGGTACCCTTCAAAACCTGGCTTATACGGAGCCTTACCTCAAATGGAAGGATGGAACAGCCGAAAGTACCAAAACCATCCTGGCTGATGCACAGACCAGTGGTGGATTACTGATATCCTCGCCTCAAAATATAGCCGGAAACCTTCTTGACGAGATAAGGAAGGGCGGAGCCACAGAGGCGGCAATCATCGGCAGGGTATTGCCAGCATCCGATATCCCGATAAAAATCACTTGAATTAATGCATCCGGACCACTTTTTACAGTCTGCTGAGTAATCTCTTCCCAGGTTTGAGTCAACAGCTACAATTACCTCTATTTCAGTATTTTATAGAAACTTACGAACAATATTTCATTTTGTTTTCTAAAAAAAAGTGTTATTTTTACTAACAAATACCATAAACATTTCGTAGGAGTATCCAAAAACTACCTAACTATGTCAAACAAGTTATTTTCGCTTATGCCTATTAAGTTGACTGCTATATTGATAATTGCAGTTTCGATGGCAGGATGTGGATCTGAAAAAAGGAAATCAGGTTCAGATGAGCTTTCACTCAGCGAATCCGAAATAAGTGCCGGAATACTGGAAGATGTAAACAGTGCAAAGCAGATCTTTTATTCCCTCCCCTCTCCTCTCGAGACTGCTATGTTGATAAAGAATGCCGGTGCATCCTATAATGAAGATTTATTGAATTCGGTTGATAATACATCTAATTATACCACGAATAAAAGCATGGCCCTGAATCTTGGCATTTACACTACCGATCTGAGTTTTGCCAGCCTGTTTGATCAGACACAGACCTCTATTCTGTATATGAATGCTGCCAAGCGGATGGCAGATGGACTTGGTATCCTTGATGCCATTGACAACAATACCATAGACATGCTAGAGGAGAACATCAATAACAGGGACAGGATCATGGATATAATTTCCGAGACTTTTATGAATTCCAGTTCCTTCCTCACTGAGAATGAAAGGCCGGCACTTGCTTCTATTGTGCTGGTTGGAGGATGGGTGGAAGGCCTGTACATTGCTTCCACTCTTGTGGGTGACGCAAACATTGAGGGGAATAAACTGGTGGAAAGGATCGTTGACCAGAAGCTTTCTTTCGATATTGTTATGCATCTGCTGGAAGATAATAAGGATAATATAGATGTTGCTGAAATATTAACCGAGATAGGTGATCTCAAATCAACGTTTGACAAGATCATCATCACTACTACCAGTATACAGGCAGTTCCTGATGAAGAAACAAATGTCACAGTCCTGAAGTCCAAATCCACGATAGAAATTACACCCGAGGTATTCCAGGAACTGCAGGAAAAGGTAAAAATGTTAAGATCTAACTTCATCTCTTAAAAAATACCGCTCTATGAAAAAGATTTTTCATTTCACTGTTGCAATTGCATTATTGACTTTACTACCACTGTCTGTAAATGCACAGTGTAAAGGATTCGCAAAAAAAATCTGTAAAGTTGAGCTTTCACCATATATCCATGATGGAAATTATCATGCAGCCATCCTGACTGTTGGAGAAGAGGCTGAATTATACAAAACCTTTTACTCGGATACGGATTACAGGATAGCGGTTTGCGGTTCAGTAAATTTGCCTGACATTGAATTCAGGGTCATTGATTCAGACCGGAATGTGCTGTACTCGAACAAGGATAATGAATATGCCATGACCTGGAATTTCCGGCTGGAGGCCAGTCAGCAATTAAAGGTCTTTGTCAAGGTACCAACTGCTGAAGGATTGCCCGAGGAAATTGCGAGTGGCTGTGTGGCCATCATGTTCGGTTTCCTCGATAAGAACTAGATAAGATAATAACACTAAAAAAAGGCCGTCTCAATCCAAAACTGGGACGGCTTTTACATTTGTACCCAATCCTTTGGCTAAAATGAATTGATCCTTATCTCTATGAGGTTGGTCCCGGAGCACAACCTGGCGGAACCAAATTCAGGATGTGATCTTTTTCCATTAATGGTGACCACTGATTCACCCTGGTCATCCAGTATCAGCTCTCCAATCATGTTTGCCGGCAGTTCAATCGAATACTTTTTGAACCTGCTGGTAATGCGTTGATAATTACAGGTAATTGCCCCGCGTATGGTTGGATAGGTGATAGAGCTATTCCTTAAATCAGCCAGTTGAGGTTGAATGCTGACAACACCAAACCCGGCTGTCTTAGGCTGTATTCCCCATAGGTGCCGGGGAATAATATTGGCGGGTGCTGCACCCCAGGCATGATTCCAGTCCTGGTTCGGCTTGTATTTCAGGTCCCAGGCCTCCATGGTAATGGTCGCACCTGATGCAATCATATGCCACCAGCTACGATCATGCAAAGCAGTCATTAAACCGAGGGCATACTCTGCTTCACCAGCCTTGAAAAGTCCTTCCAGCAAATACTGCGAACCATATACACTGCAAGCCATGCCACGTGATTTAATGAAATCCACTACCGATTTCATGTACTGATCCGGCACCAGGCCAAAAGCAAGAGGCATCATATTGGCATGCAGTGAGGAATGAGTTGCTCCTTCGCCATCGATATAAATACCTTTCTCGCGGTCAAACAATTTCTCATTCATCGTTTTTTTCACCTTTGCGGCCATGAACTCAAAATGGTCCTTGTCGGCCGGCTTGTTCAGCAATCCGGCAAATTCGGCCATAATGACCATATTTATATAAAAAAAGCTGTTCACCACAGTATTTACCGGCAGCATTTGATGACCGTCACGTTCTCCCTCAGAAGTTGCCAGTTTCCAGCCTGTACTGTTTTGATCCGGTGGCCAATCTACAATATCCCTGAGTCTGGCAGTAGTATCCTTAAAACCAAGATTTTGCATGAACAGGCCGTTTGCCTCTGCGGTATATGAACTGATCAGGCCATCTTCACGAGCCAGACCTATCAATGTTTTTTGCCTGAGTAATTCATAGTATGCTTCCAGCAATTCAGTATCGCCCGTGTAATAATAATCCTCGAAGATCAACATGGATGTATGCAATAGCCACTCTGTTGGCCATGTAGGATGAGCCATGAAATATTCAATGGTTTGCTTCGCCATGGAGTATTCACTGTCGGTACAGAAATGTCCGAGTTGATTGATGTAGGCATCTCCTTCATAGGGTATTCGTTCCCGGTCACCATCTATGTAGAGTCCGGTAAAAGAGGTGGCCTTCATGCTGTATTTGCAGATGTCCCAGACCTGGTTCAACACTGTATCTGAACATGAAAACTTGCTCTGGCCATAGTCGAAAAATTGAAAATAGGCCTTTTGCCGGACATCAGCAGCAGTCAGTCCCCCTCTGGCCAGATCAATCTCACAGTATCTAAAGGGCGTAATCACCTCAAAAGAATCCGGTAGCTGGATTGCCATATGATTGGTATTCCGTTGATCGGGAGGAAGGTTTATGATGTAATGGCTCTTTTCCGGTTGTACCGGCATTCGTATCTCCTGCGAACGAATCGACCCACCCGGATTAAGGTCGATCCTGCCTCCCAGGAGTTTTTCCCCTAAACGTATGACAAGCGTGTCGGGCTGATTGGTTTTATAGGCAAGTTCCAGGGTTCCGAATGCATCTTTGCCGAAATCAATAAAATAACTTCCGGGGCCAAGCTTTGTAAACAAAAGGGGCTGGATCTTCTCTACCTGGAAAAAATTCCCGGTGGAAACGGCCTCATGGAACATACCAGTTCGATACCTCTGGGATTCAGAATATTCGGTCAGCCGGTTGTCCTGGTCCCATATTCTTACCTTCCAGAAGTATGAGGAATTGGGTTGAAGATCCAATCCTCCATGTTCAACGTTGACCGACTGATTACTTCTTACCTGTTTGCTGTCCCATACATCTCCTATATTTTTCCCGAGGAGTTCTTTCCGCGAAGCAACCAGTATCTGAAAAGCTTTTTGAAATACAGCTTCAGCCGGTACAACCCAGCTATATTCAGGCAAGGGGTCCTGGATTGGTGTTCGGTCCGGGTCTCTGAGGTATTCAACACGCATCCCGTAAGGAACACCACCATCAGGATCTGCAAATGCTTTGGATAATTCACTGCACTTCTGACGCAAGGATGCAATGACGGTTTTATAATCATCCTTTCCGGCAAGGTTATTGATTTCGAGGGGATCTTTCTCAAGATTGTACAGTTCTTCTGCTGACTGGTCATTGATATAGCGAAAATATTTCCATGTCCGGGTACGGACTCCTTCGCTGGGGGGTATATTTTCAAACTCCCACAAATGTTCAATCAGAACGGTGTCACGATGGATGGATCCTGATTCTCCATACACAAGCGGATAGAGACTTTTTCCATGCCAGGAAGGAGGTTGCTTTAAGCCTGCAAGTTCAATTATGGTGGCCGGCACATCGATATTCAAGGCCATTTCATCAATGGTTCTGTGCCCCTTTGACCGGGGATCATAGATGATCAATGGCACCCGGATTGAATTATCGTGCATCAACCATTTTCCTGCCAATTGCCTTTCTCCCAAAAAATACCCGTTATCACCCATCAGTATGATCACAGTATTTTTGTCAAGACCCTTCTCTTCCAACTTCTCCCTGATCCTGGCAATTTCAAGATCAATACCACTTATCATGCGATAATAACCTTTCACACTATGCTGGTATTTTTCAGGAGTATCATACCGCCAGTACCAGCGCGTACGGTTGAATCCTTCGCGAACGGGCCTGGGCAATTGCTCGAAATATTCATCCCCTGCCAATACGGGACCGGGCATTTTCATATTCTGATATAGATGGTCAGTTTCTTCCTGCCAGAAATACTGTTTCTCAGCCCCGTCATGAGCATGTGGTGCACTGAAGCTGAGAGACAGGCAAAATGGTCTGTCAGCCGGGGCCTCCTCAATGAAATCCAGGGCTTTTTGGCCAGTATACCGTGTTAAATGAACGGTATCTTTATCCAGGGTTTTATAATAGTACCCCCTGTAATCATCATATTGATTATTCCGGTCATAATCTTCTATGACATCAAACATCTGTACTTTTTTAGCATAATTCACCCCGAATTTCCCAAAAAAGGCGGTGCTATACCCTGCATCTTTTAAAAGTTGAGGATACGAATACAACATGAACCTGTCACTGATCGGTCCGGTCTGAAAAGTATACCGGTGGCGGCGTTCATGGACACCGGTGAAAAGGCTGGCCCGGCTGGCAGAACAGATCGGGGTTGTCACGATGGCATGACTGAACCAGGTGCCCTCCCTGGCCAACTGGTCCATTTGCGGTGTCTGAATAATTTCGTTACCGGCATAGCCCAAAGCATCCCAGCGCTGATCATCTGTCAGGATAAAAATAATATTGGGAGGCGTATCCGGGTGGCTGCAATAAACCCTGATCGGGAGAATCATGATGAAGATTAAGCTGCTTGTCAGTATTTGTTTCATGCTTACTTTAATTTTGGCTTTAAAAACTTACCAGTATAGGATGTCGGGTGCTTGCTCAGATCTTCCGGAGTACCCTCAAAAATGACCTCTCCTCCCTCCTCTCCTCCTTCGGGACCAAGATCAATGATCCAGTCTGCTGATTTGATCACCTCAAGATTATGTTCGATGATGACCAGGCTATGGCCTTTGCCGATCAATTCCTGAAAGGCATCAAGCAATTTCCGGATATCATGGAAATGGAGTCCTGTTGTAGGTTCATCGAATAGAAAAAGCAGGTTTCTGCCAGCGTTTTCCCTCGACATGAAAGAGGCGAGTTTAACACGCTGGCTCTCACCGCCACTCAGGGTACTGGATGATTGTCCCAGTTTTACATAACCAAGGCCGACATCAGCCAGTGGCCTTAGTTTATCAATGATCCTTTTTTCAATGTTCTCATCAGTTTCCGAAAAAAATTCAATTGCCTCATTTACAGTGCATTCCAACAAGTCATAAATATTCTTTCCTCGATATCTTACATCCAGTATTTCATCCTTGAAACGCCGTCCATGGCAACTGTCGCAGACCAGGTGCACATCGGCCATAAATTGCATCTCCACCTTGATGATTCCTTCTCCCTGGCATTCCTCGCACCTGCCCCCGTCAATATTAAATGAAAAATGAGATGCTTTGAATCCCTGGACAACAGATGCCTGTTGATCAGCATACAACCTCCTGATCTCATCAAATGCCTTCAGATAGGTAACCGGATTGGACCGTGATGATTTTCCTATTGGATGCTGGTCAACCATCTCTATGCCATCCAGCATTTGAATATCCCCCCGGACCAGGTCATGATCCCCTGGTTTCTCTCCATGACCCTGGAATTTCTTGAGGAGTGCCTGATAGAGTATGCTGGTGACCAGGGAAGTCTTCCCTGATCCGCTGACCCCGGTGACAACCGTCATGATATTAAGCGGGAATTTAACATCTATGCTCTTCAGGTTATTCTCCCTGGCGCCGAGCAACTCGATATAATTATGCCATTTCCTTCGCTTCCCGGATATCCTTATCATTTCCTGGCCGGTCAGGTACCTGGCAGTCATACTCTGGCCAACTGCATCCAGCTTACCCGGGTCTCCCTGGAACACAACCTCCCCCCCCAGCCTCCCTGCCATGGGTCCCATGTCAATGATTTGTTCCGATGCCCTGATGATATCTTCGTCGTGTTCGACAACAATCACGGTATTCCCCAGTTTCTCAAGATTCTTCAATACACCGATCAGCAGGTGTGTATCCCTGGGATGCAGCCCTATACTGGGCTCGTCCAGGATATACATGGAACCCACCAGGCTGCTGCCGAGTGAAGTGGCCAGGTTGATCCGCTGCGACTCGCCTCCTGACAGGGTGGATGAGAGCCGGTTCATGGTAAGATAACCCAGGCCAACCTGCACCAGGTATCCGAGCCGGTTATGGATCTCCTTAAGTATTCTTCCCGCTATTTCTTTATCATGTCTGGAAAGCCTTATATTCTTAAAGAATTCATACAGGTCATTTACAGGCATGATTACTAGCTCCTGTACAGGCCGTTTATTGACTTTAACATACGAAGCTTCTTTTTTCAACCTGGTACCCTGGCAGGCCGGACAGGTAGTCTTTCCCCGGTATCGGGAAAGCATGACACGGTACTGAATTTTATATTTCTTCTTTTCGAGATACCGAAAAAATGCATCCAACCCTTTAAAAAACCGGTTGCCGGTCCATAGCAAGCTCTTTTGATCAGCAGATAATTGATAATAAGGTTTGTGTATGGGGAAGTCAAAATTAGCAGCCTGCAGGACCAGTTTTTCCTTCCATCTGCTCATTTTTTCTCCTTTCCAGCATACGATTGCATCCTCATAGATGGAAAGGCTCTTGTTGGGAATAACCAGATCCTCATCAATTCCGATAATTTTGCCGTAGCCTTCGCAGAGGGGACATGCACCAATCGGATTATTGAAACTGAACATATGGACATCCGGTTCATCGAATTTCATCCCGTCCATCTCAAAGGAACCCGAGAAAACACATACCTTGTCATCCTGCATGAGCTGCAAATGACATTCACCCTTTCCAAGGCTGAAGGCAGTCTGTATGGAATCTGCATACCTTGCGAGAGAATCTTCATCAAGTTGGACCTTAACCCTGTCGATAACAACCGGGATCTGACTTCCAGGTACCGGGATATTATCCTCCTTCAACATATCCTCAATCCTTGTGAATCCTGAATTTAGCTGTAACCTTGTAATTCCTTGTTTCAGCAATAATTCCAACTGTTCCCTCACATCCCTTTCTGCTACAAAAAGAAACGGTGAAAGGATGATTACCTCTGAACCATGTCCAAGGTCAACCATGAAATTCACTATATCTGTCACAGCATGTTTCTTCACCTTCCGGCCGCTGACCGGTGAATACGTCTTCCCTATCCGGGCATATAAAAGCTTCAGATAATCATAGATTTCAGTTGAAGTGCCAACAGTTGACCTGGGATTCCGTGTATTGACTTTCTGTTCTATGGCAATGGCAGGTGGTATGCCGTTGATCATATCCACATCAGGCTTATTAATCCTGCCCAGGAATTGCCTTGCATATGAGGAAAGGCTTTCAACATAACGCCGCTGGCCTTCAGCATAAAGCGTATCAAATGCAAGCGAGGATTTACCTGAACCTGATAATCCTGTGATCACAATGAATTTATTGCGCGGGATCTTCAGATCAATATTTTTCAGGTTGTGAACCCTGGCCCCTTTTATCTCAATAAACCTCTCAGCCGATTTAACAGTTTTTGGCATGAAAATTGTACGAATTAAAAAGCTTGTTTAACATCTTTTAACTGTTTTCAAAAGTAATATTTTTTGTATTATTGATATTTTTGTTTTACTTGCACAATCAAATTCATTCTCAATAGCCAACCTAAAAACGGAGGACTGCCTATAGCCCAAGATCTACCCTGATTGAATCAAAATAGGAGGTAGTTTTGAAATTACAACAACACGCAGATCAAGATCTGGTAAAGCTGTTTATCCAAGGTGATCAAAGCAGCATTGAGGTCCTGATTAACAGGCACAAGAACAAAGTTTTCACATACATCATACTCATTGTCAAAAATCAGTCACTGGCTGAAGATATTTTCCAGGACACTTTTATTAAGGTCATTAAATCCTTAAAAGAGGGAAAATACAAGGACAATGGGAAATTTGTATCCTGGGTTATCAGAATCGCCCATAATCTGACCATTGATCATTTCAGAAAGGAAAAACAGATCAATACTTATTCGAACGAGGATTATGAGGCGGACATCTTCAACTCAAGAAAACTTTCCGAGAGTACTATCGAAGATATCATGGTTGAAAGCCAGATCATTAAGGAGGTCAGGCTGCTCATCGATGAACTTCCTGAGGACCAGAAGCAGGTAATCCTGTTAAGGCATTATGGCGGACTGAGTTTCAAGGAGATAGCCGAACAAACGGATGTGAGTATCAACACGGCACTTGGCCGGATGAGATACGCATTGATCAACCTTAGAAAACTGATTGAACAGAAAAATCTCAGTTTGACAAAAATTTAATATCTAACATCCATACTATTTTTTCTTTTTCGCCGTTTGGTATGTGTAATAACTATTTAAACTGCCTATGGTGAATGTCTCTACTCTTGTCTATGTACTGGAAAATCTGGAGAGTAAGGATGGAGAGTTAACTAATCTGGAGGAATTACTTGGAGAGGAAGAAGCGTATGTGAAGAGGATATTTGGCAAACTTGATGAGTCAATTTTGCAGGTAAATCCTGAATTGGTGAAACGCATCCTGAAAACAGCCAGTACTATTTAGAAATTCTGAACTGCATTAAAAGAGTGCCGCCCAGTGTAAACTGAGGCGGCTTTCTTTTTGCATGGGGTATTACAACACAGCTACATATTTTGCTGCGCAAAACAGGTCAGGCTGCTTATGTACCACCCCATGCAAAACAAAAACATCTGAGATTCTCGCTGGATTATAACAAAACCTGATTCCTTATTTTAAAGGATATTGAATGGCATTCAATAACCTTTAAATATCGTCTCAGGATTTGTTTTGATACAGGAGGCTGATCGCGTGGCAGGCCATGATCCCGGCCGTTTCTGTCCGGTAAACCGCTTCACCCAGGTTGATCTCCCGGTAAGCATTTTTTTTGGCGGCTTCTATTTCATCGGGTGTAAAATCTCCCTCCGGTCCAATCATTATTATCCAGCTTTGATCTATATGCGGTTTTGCGGTGATGTGCTGGTCACCGGTCGTGTCACAATGCGCTATCAGCTCAAAATCTGCGGCGGAACGATCCAGGAAATCGCTCAGGGGGATTTCCCTGTTGAGCCTGGGCAGCAAGGCGCGCCCGCTTTGCTTCATGGCAGCGATCAGTATTTTCTGTGACCGGTCATGCCTGATGCGGTCTCGTTCAGAACGTACACAAATGATCGGCGATATCTCATCTACACCTATCTCGGTTGCCTTCTCGAGGAACCATTCAAAACGTTCGCTGCTTTTTGGAGGGGCTATGGCTATATGCAGATAATAATCCCTGTGCAGATAACCGGTTATAACATCGTTTATCCTGACCTGGCAGGCCTTTGGGTCAGGGTGCGATATTATCCCGGTATAATAATTTCCTTTGCCATCAACCATCTCAAGCGGATCACCCCCGGTCATTCGCAGTACTTTGATGATATGCCGGGATTCCTCTTCGCTGAGTATGGCCTGTTTATGATCAATCTGGCTTGTATAAAAGACAGGCATGGGATCTTATTATTTATTCAATCGGTGCTTCATCATCCTCCTGCATCCTGCGGAGAAACATGGCTTTCTTTCTCGGATCTGATAGTACATACATATACGCCACCTCATTCCGCGGTGTTTTCATCTTCCGCTGATTGGTCTTTACCTCATTGATGGTATTATTAAATTCCCTGTTGCTTGACAATACACTCATTATACCCCTGGTATAACCGAAATAATACCAGTTCCTGCGGTCAAGTTCAAGGTAAATATCCACCAGGTCTCCGTTGCGCCTTTTTGTGAATTCTATGTATCCGGCCAGCTGCTTATTGATCTGGTCCCCGTTTATGCTACCCAGAGAGATTTTACCTTCTGACCTGTACGACCGGGATGACTGGTTCCAGACCAGTTTTACATTGGTAATAAAGAGGATATGTGTCAGTTCCGGGACCGATGACTGGTATTGTCCGTAAAGTCCCAGTTCAGTCTGATATTTCTCTGCCCTTTCCCTGCCGATCAATTCCTGGAGGTTTTTTACATAGAGCGGGGAAGCCAGATCAACAGCCTCAAGGGTAGGCATAGCATCGATCTCGGCTGCCATGATCTCGAATGCATCTTCAGACATGAAGAAATTCAGGGCGAGTGTAACATTTAGCTCCGTTTCCTTTGTATTCAAATTGTGCATGGCATTTCCAACCGCGGATATCCTGACTTGTCCGGGCCTCATACCCGTACTGATCTTGCCTTCCCCGTTGACCACGCAGTCATTTCTGGATAATCTCAATAAGTTACCGGGGGGCCGCTCCGGATAACGGAGTTTTTCCCTGCTGGAAATGCGGTATTCATCGCTTTGCCTGTCATGGTAGAGTATTCCGCTCGATGTAATGATATATTGGTCACGTGGCAATCTCTTCCTGCTCAGGAAAGCCGGGTAAATATGTACTGAATCTCCTGCTAAAAACAAGCCGGCATAGGTATAATTCATGTCTATATCGAAGGGCTGTTCCGGGATGGGGATATACACAAAGGCAGGATCAATCTCTGCCCTGAATTTCAGGTATGTTTCTTCATTGATTTCGCAGTCATGGATTATGCCGGCTCCGCCATTAAAGGTCAGGAAAGTTTTCCGTGCATCCAGTTCCACATTACCCTGGAAGGAAAAATACGGGCTCAGCGTAAAATACTGATCTATTCCTATAATTCCTTCTGCAATGGTATTAATGGAATCATCCACGCTGATCTCATGAAAATAAACTGATTGTGGTTCTCCTGTTTCATTGACATAATCATGATAACCCGAACCGGTATAATTGAACTGACCCAGGACCTGAACGGTGGCATTGTAAAACCGGTGTTCTTTCATCTCACGGTTAGCAACGATACTTGCTTCTGTCAATTCTTCCATCACCCCATCAGGATCAATGACCACCTCCCCATCGCCTGGATAGATATAGGCATCTGCCACGCGGAGGAATGTCACATTGGATCCCCTGAGGATGTTTCTGCTGTAATCATACGTGGCCCTGTTTGAAACGAAACTCAGGGAATCCTTTTCACGGTCAATGGATATATACCGCGGACCAACCATGATCTCTTCCCCGTACTCATCTGTTTCAATATCAGCAATGGTATCTGTCACAGAAGCAGAACCCATTTCAAGTTCAGTACGCTCCATATCCCATCTGAATAGATCCAGCCTGCTTACATACTTATTTTCAGGGAACTCTACGAGTGAAAAATCCTCGTTGGTCCTGAACAGGCCGGAAAGGTTTTCGAAATCCACATGAGCATTGATATTATCAGTGATCAGGGTATATCCGTCCGTATTCACTGATTTTAACCTGAATTCTGCCGTGTCAGCATCGAAAACATTGGCCGTGTAGTTGAAATTTTCGGAATTAAGCACGGAATTGGTAAGTTCCATCCTGCCATTTCCCGATAAACCGGCAGGCGTGAGTGCCAGGGTACCGCTAAATGAAGTCGAATCGTTCAGGATGACAAACGGATTGGCTCCTTCTTCAATCAGCATGGTATCACGGTAAGGATACCAGATCAAATCATTCAAAGTGGAAGTGACCAGGGGATATTGTACACCCGTAAGCTCTTGCATGATCTCGAATTCAGATACATTTGTGAACATGGAATCCGGGTGAAATACGATATCATCAGATGATCCCCTTGATGTCAGGTAGGAGAACCGGCCCGATCCCCGGAGTCCGGCATTACTCAACATGACAGAATCGTAATAATGTCCTATCCCTCCATAAAGTTCCAATCCGGATGAATCAGTCAAATATTTGAATCCCAGTGAGTTATCTTCCTGTATACGGAGTTTCTCCTCAATGGCAGGAAAAACATTTGCCGATCGCAGGATCCCACTCAGGTTCAGGCTGATCTGTGAAAAATTATCAAGGCTGTCAATGGCAAAGGGATATACTTCAAAGTAAAAATCCTTCCTTT
>DAOUVF010000449.1 GCA_030667765.1 Bacteroides sp. | reverse complement strand
CTCCACGTACCGGAATAGAACCTTCATACCTTTTAAGCATATTTGCTGCTGCCAGAATGAAAATCTCCATTCTTCCGCTTATTCTGTCAGGAACCTCCAGATTATCAAGTTCACTTAATGTGCTTAATAAGGGACTTTCAATCTCGGGCATCAGGATCTTCGGATCACGTAACACAGAACAGCCGATAGCCTCAGCCTCAATATTGTATATATCGTAAGCCGCTGTTAATGAATCAGCCTCCAGCCGTTCGGCTTCAAAGATCAAAGCATCGATGATGTCCTGTTTCTTTTGTCCATAAGTATGAGGAGCAGCTTGTAAAAATGCTGGTTTCAGATCATAGATAGCTGGCATAAAAGGAGGCCGGTCCACAGGTTTCCCATTTAAGAGATATTCAAGTCGTTGGGTGGCTGTCATTATACTGAGGTTCGCAGGTCAACGCCAGATCCTTGGAAAGAAATAAATGAATTTCTTATAAGGCAGCTTCATACACGGTTTTAAACCTCATCGTCGGAGAAGTTATTAGGTGCATTTTTTTCATAAAAAAATATCCGGAGCCTTGCCTGGCGTTTGATGTAATCAACTCTGCCTACCAGGGCTTTTTCAATGGGGAAACCGCTCATGGTGGAAAGATCCTGCAATAATTCTTCATATTTATCAGGCTTGAGCAGTTCCATTTTATCGTAATTAATGGTTTTCCGGATCAGCTTGTTTCGCAGGAGAAAACTCTGTGCACCCCAGGTAATCACTATGATGATAGAATCTGCAAACAACACCCGGAAAAGGCTTACTTCCCCGGTGATCAGGGCATTTTTCACGGATACGCCGATGATTACAAAAAGATAGGTCATTTCCCGGATGGGAATGGGGGCGGTCCGGTACCGGATGATCCCGAATACGGCAAACAGTCCCAGGGCAAAACCAATCTGAAAGGTGGCCGCATCAAGAAGATTACATATTATAAATACAATGGTGCTGACCAGAAGGTAGGTAAAAAAATAGTCAGCCCTGTGAGAATAACGATAATAAACCACACGGGCGATGAAAAAGATGATCCCGAAGTTGTAGAAAAAGCGGAGCACGGTGGGCCAGAATTCTGCCGAGTTGAACGAATCCAGTCCAAAAAGGTATTTTACTGAAGATTCCAGAATAATAGTTTCCATTTGTATTTTGTATTAGGGTTAATCAGGTTTTTGTCTTTTTCAGCTCTTCTGCAAAGGCAGCCGATATGGAAGAAGCAATGCTTGTTCCTATCCTTTCAATAAATTCTATCTGAAACTCCTCGAAAACCTCGAGGGTAGCTATCTCAATGACGCCTGTGATTTCTTCATTCAAACGAAGTGGTACGATCAGCAGGCACCTGGGATTATCCTCACCCAGGCCGGATTTTATCCTTATATAATCCTCCGGGATATCCGTCAGGAATATTGTATTTCCTTCCTGCACACACCTGCCGACAAGGCCTTCTCCAACCTGTATGGTTTTTTGCAAATGCTTGATCCTGTCGTAGGCATAACTGGATACCAGCTCAATTACTTTCTCCTTGTTGTCCCCGGAACGTATAAGAAACAATCCGCCCACCTGTGCTCCCAGGTATTTCACCAGTTCAGAGATCAGCTTGCCGGCCAGCTTATCAAGGTCATCTGTATGTTCGCGCAGGATCTCACTGAACCTGGCAATGCCCTGGTTTGACCAGTTCCTGCGTTCATCCTCCCGTTTGCGTTTTTCTTCTTCAATGGTTGCCGTCCTGAGGTTCTCCCTCAATTGTATCAGGGAATTACCGAGTATATCACCATTGCTTAAGGGTTTAAAATCGCTTTTGAAATTTCCTTTGCCCATCTCTTCTGAAAAAGTGGTCAGGTTTTTCAATCCCTGGATCAGGCTGTTCAGCGCCGATCCTATTCGCCCGAGTTCATCCCTCCCCTCCCTGAACTTTTCTTCCGGGAGGATACCCCTGCCCATGGATGAAATAGTATTCCTGTATTTCTTTATGGGATTGAAAATGGAATAAAAAAGAAGGATGGCAATCAGTATGGCAACCAATGCGATGATGATCCCGTTGATCAAAATGATGTTCCCGCTGCTTGAATAGGTGGACTGGATAGCCTGGTCGGCCTCCTGAGCTTCCTGTTCAAATTTCCGGATCAGGTCCAACAGCTGAGTATCAGTAAACCGGGATGAGTTCAGCAGCAGCGGCAGGCTTGACGGCTTGAAGAGGGAATCAGCATCGCTCATCTGGTAAAGGCTGCTGATAAATCCTGAGATATGTGTTAAAAGAGAATCGTTAATGAAGGCATAGAGGTTTTCATAAATTTCTCTATCCCCCTGATCCCATCCTGATGACAGATCCGATATATGTTGATGGGTTTCCGGCATCTTTGTCTGCAGGAGGGACCTGACATCATTAAGTGCGGGAGAATCGGTATCCCGGCCAGTGAATTCCCATGTCTGAAGCACATCTTTTGTCTGAAGAACGATAGATCTGAATTCCGACAGGGCCCTGATGGAGGGGTTCAGGATCTCGGTGACTTCCTGCTGTGTGTCCCGGATATTGACTATGATCCGGTGTGAGATTACGGTATTGGTGATGACTGCTATGATCAGCAAGCTGAAGCCAAATGCGATTCTGAATCCGAATGTTCTGGAAAATCTCATTTCAATGGATGTATCTACACATCAATAAAAATAGATAATAATTTCTAATTCATGGAAGAATGAGACTACGGTATCATTAAATCTTTTCAACCGCCTGTTTCAACTGATGCAATGCTTTTACGAGGGTGGACCTGGGACAGGCAAAGTTCATACGCTGGTATCCGGTTCCTCCCGGACCGAAACTGGGACCGTCATTACAGCCTATCCTT
>DAOUVF010000372.1 GCA_030667765.1 Bacteroides sp. | reverse complement strand
TGATGTGGGTGAGGGTAACCTGGCACTGGAAATTATTGCGGGAGATATGGCAGGCAACTTCAGTTTACCCTATACATCCTTAGGTCCCAATGACCTGAGTATTGATGCTTCCTCACCGGTAATAACCAGGGCATATATAAGTTCAACAGATACCATTGTACAGGTTGGTGAGACCGTGGAGATCAGGGTGGAAGCTGATCAATCCGGTTACAGCTCACACACGAACACCCGGATTAATGATGTTCCCCTTGGTCCCAATGTATCATTCTCCGATCTTGGTAACGGGCTGTATCGTTTTCTCTATACCGTAAGCGAGACTGATGGGACCGTCTCCAAGGGTAATCTTGCGGTCAGTATTGTGCTTCAGGACCCGGCGCCATATGAAAATACAAATCTGCCATTTTCTGCCCTTGATCCCAACAATATTACCATACTGACCGAACGGCCATCAGCAAGCGTAAGTGGATCAACGGAGATCTGTCTCGGGGAATCAGCTACGGTTACCATAACCCTGGGGGGTATGCCGCCCTGGGAATTTGATATCTATGACGGAACCTCCACCTTCACCATAAGCAATATCACGGATCAGGTATATCAGTTCACTGCTCAACCGGAACAGACCACAAACTATACAGTGTCCCGGCTGATTGATGGCACGGGCAGAGGTGCTGAAGGATTCGGGAATGCCCTGATTACTGTTCACCCCATTCCTGATGTGGAGATACTCAACCTCCTGGAGATTTATGATATTGAGGAAAGCCACGTTATACTTGATTATTCCCCGGGAGGCGGCAACTTTACCGGAGCAGGCATAACCAATCCCCCATGGACATTCATACCCTCCCTGGCAGGTACCCAGGACTCACCCCATGAAATTATCTACAGCTATACTGATGAGAACACTTGCACCAGCTCAGATACTGTCATTGTGCAGGTGATTGAGGCTGGGGGATATATAAGCTTTGAGAGATCAGTGGCCTGTTTTAATGATACGGAATTTTACATTACCGGGCATAATGACGGAAATACCATCGGAACAATTTCGGTACAACCAACCCCGCCAGCAGGAGCATTCTCGGAGCTTGACAGCAACAGGGCAGTGATCAGGCCGGCATTGTATGAATTGAGTGAGAACCTGGAAGTACAAGTCAGTTATACGTTTACAGACACACTGGGCGATGAATATACCCTGCTGAGAATACTGACCATAGAAACACTGGAGAATGTGCGGATTGATGCCATTCCTGATATTTATTTCTGCCAGAACGATGCGCCCATCAACCTTACAGGGATCCCTGAAACAGGCGCCTTTTCAGGTCCGGGAGTTGTCTGGAATGCGCTATCAGGTTACCAGTTTGATCCTTCTTTTGCGGGACTGGACACCAATGTAATACGGTATATTTATACATCTGCCAATCATTGCAGTGTCAGTGACTCAGCCATGTTGATCGTATGGGATGCCCCCACTGCTGATTTCACAACTGTTGAGAGTTGTATTGCAGGCGACGGGGGACTGGTACAATTTGTGAACAGGTCAGATACAGGGCTTAGTTTGGATGAAGTGTGGAGCTGGGAATTCGGTGATATTTTCAGTGGAGAGGATAATTACAGCATATTAAGAAATCCTTCTCATTACTATAGTAAGCCCGGTACATGGACCATCAGGCTTGATGTTAGTTCAGGCAATGGCTGTAGTGATTTTCTCCAGAAGACCATGGCCATCCAGATAAAACCGAGGGCTGAATTTTCGTGGAACAGTAATTGCCTGACCGATGATCCCATTATGTTTGTGGGACAGGAAACGGTGGACTATCCGGATACTGTTTTTTCCCGGATGTGGAAAATTTACAGAGGGAATACAGAGATCTTCAGTTCAGATACAAATCAGCCGTCTTATCATTTCCAGTCTGAAGGATCATTCAGGGTTGCTTACAGCATTGTGACCAATACCGGATGTACTGACTCAACAGACAAGATGCTTACCCTGAGTCACACTTATATATTGTCTGAAGATTCATATTTTGAGGATTTCGAGATTCCACAGGTACAAGGATGGTCTTCCATGGCTTCAGATTCTTTGCAGAACAGCTGGACTTACGGGGAAGTGGACCCGGACGGGTTTCCGGAAACAGCTTCTTCAGGGACCCGGGCATGGTATACTGACCTGCCCGATCCCAGGGAGATTGAAAAATCCTGGGTTCAGTCCCCCTGCTTCAATTTTATTGGCTTTTACCGCCCGATGGTATCCCTTGATATCAAACGTTCCCTGTCGCGCAACCAGGATGGAGCTGCTTTGCAATATACAACTGATAATGGCAACACATGGTACGATGCAGGGAGCATGGATGACGGTGGATTGAACTGGTATAATTCAGATAAGATCCTGAATGGAGACGGAGGTCAGCATACAGGGTGGACGGCTGAATCGGAATCTTCTGAAGATGACAGATGGTACAATGCAGCGCATGGACTTGACCAGCTGACCTGGCATAAGAAAGTTCAGTTCAGGATTGTTTTCAATTCCATGGGTGGCGATACATTTGCCGATGGTTTTGCCTTCGATAATTTCACTATTAAACAGCGATCCCGTCTATCAGTGCTGGAATACTTTACCAATGCCAATACTCCTGTGTGTTATGGATCAGACTCCCTTGTACGTGGACTGATGAAAGAGGTTCCTGCTGATGTTGTTGATATACAGTATCATGCAGCGGGGAGCACTCCTGATCAGATGTATTTTGACAATCCGGTTCCCGCCAACAACCGTGGAACCGTTTATGGCATTACAGGCCTGCCCATGGCCGTATTGGATGGTGGAAATGAGGAGTGGCCCGGATATCCGCAGACATATGATTTCAATGCGAGACCTCCCAGGGCTGCGGATATTAAACTGAGATCCCTGTCGGAGCCTGATTTCAAATTAACGATTCAAGCTGATTATGCTCCTTACCTTGAATTATCGGTAGATATTGAAGCTTTACAAAACCTTGCACAGGCAGAAAGGATCCTGTATGTCATTGTTATGGAAAAACGAATTACTGGTCCGGAGTATACGGGAACAAATGGCAGCACCAGTTTCTACAACGTGGCACGCATAATGGTTCCTGATGCCGCCGGGACCTTATTCAATCAATCCTGGACACAAGGCCAGGTCGAGAGCATACATCTGACCTGCGAAGAAACATTCTTCCCAATGCTTGAAGACAGCCTTAGCCTTGTGGTTTACCTCCAGGATGAGATTACCGGTGAGATCCTCCAGGCAGCAACCATCCCTGAATACAGTTCGGTATCAACGTTTGACCTGCCTGAACCCCTGTCAGGGGTATTGGTTTATCCCAATCCGGCAGGGGAGCTGGTTAATTTATATTTCGAGGATATTCCCGGGGAAGCGATGCAGTTCACCCTCTATGACCTGTCCGGTAAAATGGTGATTACTGATCTCATTGATCCCTGGCAGCAACTCTATACCAGGAGCCTCGGTGGACTAGAACGGGGACTCTACATAGTCGAGATCCGGTCCAGGAAAAACAGGCGTGTTAGTCACCGGGACAAGTTGTTTCACTACTAACGGAATTACATTCTAAATTACGTCATAATAATTGTTTTTGAGCGGGCTTTTTTTGTGGTTCAAATCCCTGAATACTTAAAGAAAGTGGGCCCTTACGGCGAAATCTGTAT
>DAOUVF010000088.1 GCA_030667765.1 Bacteroides sp. | reverse complement strand
GGTTGGGCGTCATGGAGATGAAAATACTATACAGGCCTATGTTCAGTCACAGGGCCGGCTTGATGAATATGAAAAAATACACTCACAACAACTGAAGTTGTTTTGATACCTCGTCAGCTTGCTGCGAGGTAGTTCATTTTGAGAGAAATATTTTTCATAATTCTGATTATATATCATAAAGGGATATAAAAAATAGATATACATTTTATATATACTCATAAATTTTTAATATAACAATCAGTCACAAGCAGGGTTGGAGGATTGATAACGATTATCCTAGAATGGTTTCAATATTTAATCAACTAACATTTCTCTTAAAATCCTTTTTGTTTTGTTTATTTCAACAGGTGATAGTACACCCAGGATGTTAATAATTCTTTGCTTATCAATCGTTCTAAGCTGATCAATGACAACCCAGCCTGATTCTTTATTCCGTTTCACCCTGACCCTTGTTGGATAGGATCTCGATTTGGTGGTCATGGGAGCAATGATCACCGTCCTGAGGTGTATGTTCATTTCATCTGGTGAAACAATTACACAGGGTCGTGTTTTATTAATCTCACTACCGATTGTAGGTTCGAGATTGACCAGAACGATTTGGTACTGACCTAATTCCATTCCTCTTCATCTTCGAAAACATCAGGTATAAGCAGTGTATCCTCCTTGTTATCATGCATCTCCCTGAATGCATCTTCCCATCCCTGCCTGGTATTGGGGACCGGTTTTAATATGATCCTTCCTTTTTCCAGTATTACTTCGACCTTATCCTGGATGTTATACCTCTGAAGAATGGATTTGTTCAAGCGTATCCCTTTTGAGTTCCCTATTCTAATGATTGATAGTTCCATAATAACTCAAGATGTAATTACAAAGTTATTACATTTCAATATAAATACAAAATCGGCCAATACCACAAGATAATCTGTACTTCACATCTTCCGGCTATTGCTTTATGATAGATATCGATAAATCTCATTCGATTGGCTTTCTGCTGCCAATACCAGATTATTAAAAACCTATTCCTATTTTACAAAATGCTTCAATGAACTGTTCGGAGTGAATCCGTCTCCATACATTACCAGGAACGGAAACGGAGTACCTTCCCTATTTGCATCATTTCTTGTCAACTTTGCGACTTCTCTGTTAGACTTTCCCCTTTCAGGGATTGTAACTTGCAATATTACACACATGCACGACTTTCATGTAAACTGATATCTCTATTTGGACGATCCGGTAATCAAAAACTGCTCTATTTTGGGGATTATCATTATTCCACTATTGTACTAAAAGTAAGTGGATTAGTCAGGACTTATACCTGTGTGTGTATGACATGTCCGCTTCCAGTAAGATGAGGAGGATGTAAGCTTTGATGATCACCTCGCCGAGATCTCGGTGCTGATTCTGCTGGACGTGTATAATAGATAAGATTATTCTGTATGTATATATGAAACAGGTTGGTTGCATGGATGGTATCTGATAATCTTAAGCAAGAACAGCTATCAAGATTCTTATGTGTATGTGTTACTCCCCCGATAAATCGGGGTCGCTATCCCATTTTAGGGATTACTCGTCGCTTTGCTCCTCGTGATCCCTGACAGAGAGGCCCCAGCAAACCATCATACAAACACTTCATGTTCTTTTTTTGTTTTCGCCCGTACCTTATAAAAGCAAGCTTTTCGCGCTGCCCAGGTCAACAAAAAAACCGCACCCCAGGTGCGGCTGTATTATGGATTGCGGAGAAAGAGGGATTCGAACCCCCGGTCCGTGTGAACGGACAACGGTTTTCAAGACCGCCGCATTCGACCACTCTGCCATTTCTCCGTTGGCGCAAAAATATAACATATTTCGGAAAATGCCTTTCAAGACCGAAAATATTGTTTGCGGAAACGCTGAAAGTACTATATTTAGGGGAAATCAGAGAGTTTAGTTAACAAAAAGCCTATTTTATTAACATTTCCGGGATTTTTTTTGGCTGAAAGTTGCTTAAGATAAGAAATAGTCTATATTTGTAGCTGATATAAGTGTTTCAGTAAATTACTAACCCTAAAATTTTATTTATTATGAACAAAGCACAACTTATTGATGCTATCGCCAGCGATGCCAATTTAACTAAGGCTGATGCAAAAAGAGCTTTGGATGCTTTCGTAAAGACAACGACAAGCGCACTTAAAAAAGGAGACAGGGTTGCTCTTGTAGGCTTTGGTTCCTTCGCAGTATCCAAAAGAAATGCCAGGACTGGCAGAAATCCCCAGACTGGTAAGCCCATCACAATCGCTGCCAAGAAAGTAGTTAAGTTCAAGGCTGGAGCTGACCTGTCAGGTGCTGTATAGAAAAAATGATAATTTGAACTTGGAAGGAGTGCGATAGTGCTCCTTTTTTTATTGTATAACCTGCATGGATAAAAGCCGCAGGAGAATAATAGAAGAACTATCAGGCTGTATCACTGAGCGTCGCAGGGAACTGTTTGACAGGGTGTTGGATTTCAGGGCCCGATATATCACAGTCGTACTGGAAGATATATATCAGTCCCACAACGCCAGCGCAGTCCTGAGAACCTGTGAATGCTTTGGGATCCAGGATGTACATATCATTGAAAACCGAAACACGTATAATATTAACCCGGATGTGGTACTGGGAGCTACAAAATGGCTTAACCTGAAGAAATACAACAGGCTGGATTACAATACTACTGAAGCCATCAAAGATTTAAAGGACCGGGGCTACAGGATTATTGCCACAACATTGAATGAAAAAGCTGTTCCTTTGCACAATTTTAATCTTTATACAGGGAAATGCGCCCTGTTTTTCGGGACAGAGCTTACCGGGCTGACAGATCAGGTGCTGGACCAGGCGGATGAATTCCTGAAGATCCCCATATATGGATTTACCGGGAGCTTCAATATCTCGGTTTCAGCAGCAATCATACTGAATCAATTGACCATGGGACTTCATCAGTCTGATCTTTCCTGGAGGTTATCGAAGGCAGAAAGAGAGGAACAACTGGTGGATTGGCTTAATAAATCGATCAGGGGAGGGGGAAGGCTTGTATCTGACGGAGACAAGGGTAACTAGAAAAATAGTCAGAAAAGAATATCCTTTTGAGATATTTTACGTATAAATAATTTTCATTATATTTGATGAATAGGATGAAAGAAGTGATAAATTAGTAATTTCCAGGGATAAACGAGAAACGGATGAACTGCATTATTATTGAGGACGATAAATTGTCCGCCCGGATTATTGAGGAATTTGTAGGCAAAACCTCAGATCTGAATTTTTTGTATACGTTTCATAGTGCGGTGGATGCAATCAACGCTGTAAGCTCTGACGAAGATATCCAGCTGATCTTCCTGGATATCGAACTGCCCCTTATGACCGGAATAGAATTCCTGGAATCCCTTCAGGAAAGGCCACAGGTTATCATCATCTCATCCAAGGAGAAATATGCGGTCGAGGCATTCAATTATGAGGTGACCGATTATCTTGTGAAGCCCATTACCTATGCCAGGTTTTACAAGGCCATCGAGCGTGTCCGTAAACGTGCCCAGATAAAGGACGGGCTTGATAAGATGGGCAAGGATGAAATTTTCATTAAGAAGAATTCGACCCTGGTCAGGTTGAGATATGATGATATCCTCTGGATTGAAGCCCTTGAAAACTATGTGATCTTCAATACTTTCGATGAAAAATACACCATTCACTTCACCATGAAGGCCATTGAACAGAAACTGCCTTCTGACAAATTTACCAGGGTACACAGATCTTACATAGTGAATACGAGCAGTATCGATGTAATTGAAGATAATTCTGTAATCGTACGCATACATAACGGGAACAAGTCCATCCCTATCGGGAAATCTTACAAGGATAACCTTATGGGTGATATCAACCTGATGGTCAAATAATGTTGACCAACCGGCAAATCTTCCTGCAACATATAGCCCAGACCTCTGACTTTCCTTATTTACTTGAGATATCCCATGCGGAAGGGATATATTTATATGATCCTGATGGAAATCCTTATGTTGACCTGATCTCAGGGGTGTCTGTCAGTAACCTTGGGCACCGGCATCCTGAAGTTGTCAGTGCTGTCAAGGATCAGCTTGACAGGTATATGCACCTGATGGTTTATGGTGAATATATCCAGTCCCCCCAGGTAAAGCTGGCTTCACTTTTAAATGAGATCCTGCCGCCGGAGCTGAATTGCACCTATTTTGTGAATTCAGGGAGCGAGGCCGTTGAAGGTGCATTGAAGCTGGCCAAGCGATACACAGGGAGGTTCAATACAATTGCTTTCAACAAAGCCTATCACGGGAGTACGGGAGGTGCCCTCAGTGTCATGGGGGATGAATCTTTTAAAAATGCTTTCAGGCCTTTAATACCGGGGACTACCTTCCTTGATTTCAATGATTTTGGGGGACTCAACCAGATTGATTTACAAACTGCCTGTGTGATCGTTGAACCCATACAGGGGGAAGGAGGGATCATGATGCCGCAGGATGGATTCCTGCAGGAGATCCGGGACCGGTGTGACAAGGCAGGTGCATTGCTGATTTTTGATGAGATCCAGACAGGGATGGGCCGCACAGGCTCAATGTTTGCCTTTGAACACTGGGAAACCATACCAGATATACTGGTGCTGGCCAAGGGGTTTGGCGGGGGCATGCCGCTTGGCGGGTTTATTTCCAGTTCCGGGATCATGTCCGTGTTCAGGACCAATCCGGTATTGGGACATATAACCACTTTCGGGGGGCATCCGGTGAGCTGTGCAGCGGGACTGGCAAGCCTTGAGGTGCTGCTCCGGGAAGACCTGATCAAAGACGTGCCCGGGAAGGAAAAACTGTTCCGGGATCATCTGAAGCATCCAGCCATCAGGGAAATCCGTGGGATGGGACTGTTCCTGGCCGTGGAGCTGGGATCGGCCGAAAAGGTGCAAAAGCTGATATCACTGGCAAAGGATGACGGTATGGTAACCGATTGGTTTATCTTCCATGATACTGCCTTCAGGATTGCACCTCCGCTTATCATAACACCCGAGCAGATCAAGGATGTTTGTGGCCGCCTTCAACAATTGTTGGAAAAATGCCTGTGATAGTTATATTTACGGAAAATTGATTCCGTCCGACCATGCCCAGAGTGTTGCTATTCCTCATCCCGCTATTATTAAGCCAGCCAGCTTTCCCACAGGCCGATCCGCTAACTGAAAATGAAGCATCCCTCAGGGAACTCTTTGAGCAATTATATCTCACTGGATCCGATACTGAAAAAAAGCAATTGAATGATTCCATCCTTCAGTTAATGCCCCGGCTTTTAAAATCCCCGGCATCATTCGATTATCCATTTGACAGCCTGAGAAGGATTGGGAATGTAAGATCCCCGGACAATGCGTTCCGGATCTTCACCTGGAATGTCCCTCTATCCAGTTTTGTTCATGAGTACCATGGGATCATTCAGGTAGGTGCCGGTAAAATGCCATCCTGCCAGGTATTCGTTCTGTGGGATCAGGCTCAGAGGCTGGAGGAAATGCTCCATGATGAAACGGCTGCTGAAAAATGGCCGGGCATGCTTTATTACCAGGTACTGCGCAACAAAGCCGGAAGGGATGTCATTTATACCCTCATCGGCTACCACTTCAATGACAGGTTTTCTGATAAGAAGATAATCGATGTATTGTTTTTTGATGAAAACCAGGAGCCGGTTTTCGGGAAGCCGGTTTTCAATACGGAAAACGGGGTCCAGCACAGGGTCATTTTTGAATATTCCGGCGAAGTCGTAATGACAGTCCGCTACAATCCGGATCTGAAAATGATCGTATATGACCATTTGTCTCCCATCGAACCCGAACTGGAGGAACACCTGCGGTTTTATGCACCGGATTTCTCCTATGACGGATACAGGTGGAAAAGCGGGATGTGGATCCACCAGTCCGAGATTGATGTGAGGAACCGTTAGCCCTTTCCACAATAATCCATGACGAATTGTCAGTTCATTTCCCTTGGCATATCATTTGAACCTGCGGGCCAGAGACCATTGAATTTTGTAATAAATAAAATAGAACGAAAATGCAAAAAGGAAAAATTGCCGTAACCACTGAGAATATCTTTCCGATCATTAAGAAATTCCTGTATTCTGAACATGAAATATTCCTCCGGGAACTGATATCGAATGCCATTGATGCAATCCAGAAATTAAAAACCCTTGCCTCGGCAGGAGATTACAAGGAAGAGCTGGGTGAACAGAGAATACACGTCAGCCTGGATGCGAAAAAGAAAACCCTCACTGTCTCTGACAACGGAATTGGTATGACCGGTGATGAGATAAAAAAATTCATCAACCAGATCGCTTTTTCAAGCGCCGAGGAATTCCTCGAGAAATACAAGAACCAGAGCAATGCCATTATCGGGCATTTTGGACTGGGATTCTACTCTTCCTTCATGGTATCCGAGAAGGTTGAGATCATAACAAAGTCCTATAAAAAGGGGACAAAAGCAGTGAAATGGTCCTGTGACGGCAGCCCGGAATATACAATGGAAGAGATTGACAAAAAGGATGTTGGCACGGACGTGATCCTGCACTTTGACAAGGACTCAAAGGAGTTCCTGGAAGAATCAAGGATTGAAGGGATGCTGACAAGGTATTGCCGTTTCCTGCCTGTGGAGATAGCTTTTGGCAAAGAAAAAGAATGGAAAGAGGATAAATATGTGGATACCGGTAAGGATAAGATCATCAATGAAACCAATCCATTGTGGACAAAAAAACCGGTTGACCTGAAAGATGAGGATTATAAAAAATTCTACCAGGATCTCTATCCCATGTCAGAGGAGCCTTTGTTCAACATTCACCTGAACGTGGATTATCCCTTTAGCCTGACCGGCGTTCTTTATTTCCCCCGTATTAAAAGCAATATCGAGATCCAGAAGAACAAGATCCAGCTTTACAGTAACCAGGTATTTGTGACAGATAACGTAGAGGTGATTGTCCCCGAGTTCCTTACCCTTCTTCATGGCGTCCTGGATTCTCCTGATATCCCCCTGAATGTCTCACGGAGCTTTCTCCAGGGTGACCCGAATGTAAAGAAGATAAGCAGTCATATTACCAAAAAAGTAGCGGACCGCCTGGAAGAGATCTTTAAAAATTCCAGGGATGAATTTGAGAAAAAATGGGATGACCTGAAGCTGTTTATCAATTATGGGATGATGTCTGAGGAGAAATTCTATGACCGTGCCGCCAAATTTGCCCTGTTGAAGAACACAGATGGCAAGTATTTCACTTACGAAGAATATGAAAAACTGATCAAGGAAAACCAGACTGATAAGAATAAATCACTGGTCTACCTTTATGCCACCGATAAACAGGAACAATTGAGCTTCATTGAATCGGCAAAGAACAAGGGATACGATGTACTGCTCATGGATGGTCACCTGGATACCCATTTCCTGAATCACCTTGAAACCAAGTTCAAGGATTCGAGGTTTGCCCGGGTGGATTCAGATATCATTGACAAGCTGATCATGAAGGAAGACCTGGCTGCAACCGACCTTTCATCCCGGGAACAGCAGGAATTGACCACTGTCTTTGAAAGCCAGTTGCCCGGGGGTGCCAATTTCATGGTCAGTTTTGAAAACCTGGGAGAGAATGAACAGCCGGTATTGATTACCCAGTCTGAGTGGACCCGCCGGATGAAAGAGATGTCCGAGATGGGTGGTGGACCGAATTTTTATGGTGAGATGCCTGATTCCTATAGCCTGGTTGTCAATGCCAGTCATCCACTGGTCAATAAGGTCAAAGAATCCAAGGAAAAATCCACAGGCAAGAAGATCGCTGACCTGGATGAGAAACTGAAACCATTTGAAGAGGAAAAATCTTCCCTGGAAAAAGAAAAGGAAGGAAAGAAAGAGGAAGAAGTAAGCCAGGAGCAAAAAGACAAACTCGAAGAAGTCGGTAAGAATATGACGGAGATCGAAGAGAAGAAAAAAACCGTCCTTACCGAATATGGCCACAAGAACAAGCTCGTGAAACAAATGATCGACCTGGCCCTCCTGTCAAATAATATGCTGAAGGGAGAAGAGCTTGTAAAATTTGTGAAGCGAAGCGTTGAGCTTATCAAATAGACTATATCGCTTGTGTTTCTAAACAGAAATCCCCGGTTCCTGAGGGAACCGGGGATCATCCAAGGTATACCTAAATACCTGGATACCATCTAGTTAAAAAACCTAAATAAAATCTCCTGACCCTGGGAGACCTCCGACTATTTGATAGTTAGATTAGGTTTTTAAAATTACGAAGAGAAGGATGGCGAAGTCTACTAGAAATGTTCCATTGTGTACAAGATATGTTCCATTTTCATTTCGAGGACCACTTTTGACTGATTATTGTCAAAACATGATATAGAATCTCAATAACATAATGGAGATAGGACTCAGTTTGGCCTGGTGATGAATTCGAAAGTATAAGGTTCCTTCAGGTGTGTCCCGAAAATATCCCTGGCTTCCGTACCGATGGTAACCGTATATTTTGTATCGTATTTCAGTGAACTACTGAGATTGAAGTCAAGCCTGGTTTTTGAATTACTATACCATTGCAGTGTTCCGCTTACTGCCGGCGATATTTCCAATGCATCCTGAACGGATGATTTGATCATATATGTATTGAAATAAAGCCGGATATCCTGGGATGTTGATATGAACAGTTCGCCATTGCTTGGATACGTACTGCTCAGTCCAACTTCAGCCGTGGTAAAACTGAATTGAAAAGGATAGCCTAATTTATTTCCATCGCGATCCTCAGCGACAGAATCAATGATTATGGTGTATTTTGTGTCAGCCCTGAGCACACCGCCAGTATAAACCACCAGTTCGTTAAGCTGTGGCCATATGAAAATAATATCTGATGCCGGGGTCATATGCAGGGCATTCTCTGTTGACTCATGATCCATATTACGGGGAAAGGTGATCCGTATACCATTATTCAACAGTAATCCGACATCAACATCACCATGATAAGGCATGGTCTGGATACCGTTAAGTGTACTCGATGACTGTACAGTACTGAAACTGAATTCGAGGGGAAATCTCAGGTGATTTCCAGAAGTGTCCCTGGCTGCAGTGGATAGATTCACCC
>DAOUVF010000224.1 GCA_030667765.1 Bacteroides sp. | reverse complement strand
GTTTGTACCCCGTTGGGCACCAGGATAACATCCCTGATCACCTGGGTTAGCTGGTTAGCCTGGAACACGGGAAGTACACCGATCATGCCAACAAGGGAAAAGAAAATAGCCATGGGCTTCCACTTTTTTCCAAGGCCTTCTGTGATGAAATACATGGGACCACCCTGCAAATTTCCTGCGGAATCCCTGCCGCGGTACATGACTGCCAGGGAGCATGTAAAATATTTGGTAGCCACCCCCACAAGGGCCGAGATCCACATCCAGAAAATAGATCCGGGTCCCCCGGCAGTGATCGCCACTGCCACTCCGCTGACATTCCCCATTCCCACAGTTCCCGAAAGGGCTGTGGCAAGGGCCTGGTAATGACTGATATATCCTGGTTCATCTGGGTCATCATACCTTCCCATGAGGATATGCACAGCATGCTTTATGTATCGAAAGGGAGTCAGCCTGGAATAGATAAGAAAAAATACACCACCCCCGAGCAGCAGGATGAGCAGGGGAGTACCCCAGATCAGGTTGCTAAAATCAATAATGTACTGACCGAAAGCTTTCAAAATGATCGGGTTGGATGGCTAAAGATAATTATTATTACACTTGTTGCCTGCATTTCAATTTCTTGTTATCTTTAGCCAAATTTTTTAAGCTTTAAACCAAACATTATATGCTGTTATGAAAATCACCAGAATCTTATTTTCCGCAGCCATCATGGTTGCCGTACTTTTTACCTCCTGCCAGCAGAAGACCGGACAGCAAAAGACTACTCAATCTGAAACTGAGGAGATTGATGAATTTCAACGGAAACTGCAAAACATTAATCCCGGATTAGAGGACCCATCAATTGTCATGGTAGTTCTTGATATGGCAGGTGCAGAATACATAGATGGGCTGGTCGTTCCCATGGAAAATGTCGACTATTACGCCCAGAAACAGGGGCGCGCAGCTCTTGCATTGGGAATTTATACGGTTGACATTGCCTACCTTGTATCCTATTACAAGAATGATGAAGCGCTTATTAAATATGAACGGGCAAGAAAACTGGCCGCTGCTATTGGCCTGGTAAGCTCCTTCGAGCAAGGGATTTTCGAAAGATATGTCACGGCAGGGGCAGATCCGGATACTCTCAGGAAAAATCTCACCATGACAGCCCATAACATTGATGTGGAAATGTCGAAGGGAGAAAATGCCAGGCATGCGGTTCTCTTTGTGACCGGTGAATTCATTGAGAAAATGTATATTTTAACACAGGTTATTACGCAGTTTCCCGATGATTTTCCTGAAGAGGTACGTTACCAGCTCTTAAGGCACCTGATGATAGCCATTGTTGAACAGGAAGAAGCCCTGAATTATCTTATCAGCCTGCTTGAACAGATCCGTAAAGGTGATGAGGGTGCAAAATTCATGGCCGAAATGAATGACCTGAAGCAAATATATACTGAGGCCAATTTCAAGGAGAAAATCGCCAACTGGACACCACAGACTGTCAGGACCGGTGAGTACATGAAAAGGATCATATCGCAGGTCGAAAGATTGCGGAATGATATTATTGCCACTGAATAATTTGCTTGAAATAAATCTAGATCCAATTGCATAAAGCCCCAATATCCGGGGCTTTTTTTTACCTGCACGCAGCTTGATAAATCACCGGTTTCTTGCTATTATTGTGGAAAGCTGTTTACTCGTCTGCCAATGAGATTAAATTCATTCATTGCTGGGATCATTCCACTGTTTATACTTGTCATGCTTATGACCGCTTGCAGGAACCGGGAAAAAGGGGAGACAGCTGGCAGGTTAGCCGGTGAAATGCATGAGCATGAATTCAAACGGAAACTGGAACAGGTTAACCCGGGACTCCGGGATCCGGCCAGTGTGATCGAGATGATTAAGATGACGGGGGCCATGTTCCAGGATGACCTGGTGAATACGCTTGCCCATGAATCCATATACCTTCTTGATTCCGCATTGTCTGCGCTGAACCTTGGCATATACACGGTAGACATAGCTTACCTGGTGACCTATGAAAGAGTTGAGGCTGTTGATTTGCAGCTGAAGAAGGCCAGGGCGCTGGCAGAAAATATCGGGGCCGGTCATTTATATGATCATGGCATGTTCCGGAGATACCAGGTGGCAGGTGTCCCGAAAGACACCCTGATGATGCTCTTAAAGCATGCTGCGGAACAATTGGAGCATGATCTTTCCCGGATGGAATTGATGCGGATCTATACCCTGTTTGCCACCGGGGAATTCATTGAAAAACTGCACCTTACAACTCAATTACTGATACAAGCGGATTATGAAAATGAAGGAAGTTACCTGAGTCTGATGCTGCTCCTTTTCCACCAGGAAAATTCCCTCCGCCAGCTGGTCAGCTTACTTGACCAGGTACGGAGAAAGGAGGAAGGCGAAAGATTTATGGCCATGCTGAGTGACCTGCAGCTCATTTTCATGGAACTAAACACACCCGATGAGCTGGCGGGTGTAAGTACCAGCAATATCACTGAAAATCAAATTTTCAAGGATCTGGTTGAACAGGTTGCGCGCATCCGTAACCAGATCATTGACCCGGTGTATCCTTAGTTTATTCCCCGTATGGACAGAACAATACGCAAGATCAAAATAGCTGACCTGGATGCTGTCAATGAAATCTATAACCAGGCTGTCCGGTCAAAATACCAAACGGCTGAGACGGAAGAAACCAGCCTGGAGTACAGGCGGTGCTGGTATGAAGAACACCTGTCGGGCAACTGTCCGGTCTTTGTTCTTGAGAAAGACGGTGAAGTTGAAGGATGGATCTCCCTGAGTGAATACAGGAAGGGCAGGAGAGCCTTGCGCTATACATCTGAGGTCAGTTTTTACATCCGGAAAGACAAACAGGGGCAGGGGATAGGTACACAACTGCTGAAATTTGCCATTGACCGGGCCCGTGAGATCAGCATCAAAACCCTGATCGCTATATTGCTCGAGCCAAATACACCCAGCATCAGGTTGCTGGAAAAGTTCAATTTCCAAAAATGGGGAGATATGCCTAATGTTGCTGAATTCGATGGCATTGAATGCAATCACCAATACTATGGATTGCGGATAGCCGAATAGCCTGGATCGGGAAAGCCTGCCAGGATCTGCTGCATTATCCGGCAGGCAGTCAGGGACTGCGGGTCAGCATTTCCAGGATAACCCGCTGGTCCTCTTCCTCAATGCTGAGCCAGATCAGATCCCAGTATTTCGCCTTGAATTCAACATGCACAATCCTTTGATTACTTTCCAGTTCCCCTTTACCGGAGTAGGCAGTTTCAAAATCGTCGATATTGATGATCTTTTTTTCTATCCAGCAGCGGACATGATACTCCTTATCCCGGAGGAATACCTTTGCATAAAGGGAAGTGCTGTCGAAGGAGGCAGTGCAAACGTAATCGGTATTTTCTTCCGTATCTACCATTACCCAGACTGTGTCCTGCCATAGCTTCCAATGCTGGACAGAAGTGATCCTGTACTCTTTCATTTCCTGTGCCAATCCACACAGGGGAAAAAGTGCAACCAGGATGATCGATAGTGTTTTCATATGAGTATTGTTTCCTGATTATATTATCTGATATTTGATAAATATATAGTCCCGGTATAAATAAGTTCAATACCATCTCCGGTTCCTAAATTTCTGCTGTATTTTCTGTCAGTCGCATTATTCCAATGTTCAAATACACCTAAACTTTCCAGAACACTGCTATCAGCTTCTGGATCGTAGTTTATATTGTCTGGCCAATAATCAGCACTGGCACACTGCAACAGGTAATCGGCAATCTCATTTTTAAGGGTGATTGGGTAATTTTCTTTGGTTTCATCGCCAAGGCATTCTTCAAAAAGTATATCAAAGCACACCGATTCCAGGGCTACAGGGTCCTGACCAATCAATATTGAGTTTGGATAGTCATTATTAAATGGTTCTGACTTAAATTTTTTAATCCAACCTTTCCAGTCCTCTCCTCCCCAGATACCATCAATTATATAAAGTAATCCTTTACCTCCGGTTTCTTCATGTCCCATAAAATCTACCAGGTTACGATATTTTTTCTGACCGGATACGTTTGAAGGCAGACTGTAATGCATCGCCCCGGCATATTGGGATGACGGATTGCTCCCCTTTTCCAGAAAAGACCCCAGATGATTCTTAGCAATAAGTGTTAAACCTCCTCCACCATGAGTTTTTAAACAGGGGATATTAATAAGATAAGTTGCATCCAGGTAATATTGTGGCAAGGTTGATTTTATTTTCTTATCACTAAAAACAAGCACCTCATTTTTCGATGGAATGGTTTGTATGACACCATTCCCGCCTTTACCGTCCACATAATTAACGTCTGGAAATTCAGACATTACCAGATCAATATATTCAGCCCTGAAATCCCTGTATGGGTCTCCCAGGGTAATATCAGACTCCTGTACGCCAGCGTTTTCGGTTAATTCATGTAACAGGGCATTTAGCAGCTGAGGTGTCGCATCCATTCTTTCTGATGATGAGCCTTTTTGATTTGTGAGATTTATTTTAACCGCTATTTTCTCTCCTGCTGTATAAGCAGTTTCACCCCTGCCGTGCGAACTGTTGTAACTTTTGAATATAGCCTCCCAGGCTTCTGAGATCTCATTTTTTCCGGCATATTGTACAATGGCCGTGGATAGCATTAGTCCTACTACATCCTGGTCAACGTTATTATTACTGTACCACCAGTCCTTGCCGGCAGATGCCGGATCATAGTTTTCATTCGTAACATCCTGATCATATACCCACACAACTCTTCCGGGAAAAAGGCCTTTTGCTTCTCCAACCGGCTCATTTGAAGGGACAGGGAATGTCTCATCCAATTCGATGATTGATCTTGCAAAGGATTGTTTGCTGTCCTGGAATAAATAAGAGGAAAATGAAAGAATGGCTACCAGCAGGAATACTGATCCCGACAAATATTTTGCTTTAGCAAAATTCTGTTTGAATTTTTTAAGACTAAAAACAGTGGTACCCAAACTAAGCAAATAGATAATGAAAGCAGACATGAATGGGACTGCTGTCCGCATGCAGGGATATGTTGCACGGCTTGGTTTTGGAATGACACGCATAAAAAACCAGATGGTTGAAGCCAGACCAATAAGTATCAAAAAAAATATCGTTTTTTTTCGTTTTTTAAAATCTTTTTGATTTTCCATTATGTTAGTCAAATTATTATACGGACAAGTGTATATGCTGGCATATGACACAACTTTAGCGATTGGCCAGTCATCTTTTCTTTTTGGACTTGGAGTAAGAGGTTCCTTTTCGTTTTTCTATTAATGAATTGAGATATTTCTTTTGCTTCTTCTTGTATTTCTTAATCTCCCTTTTAGCCACGTCCATCTTCCATGAACTATTTAGATGCTCGTTTAGAAGCTTGGCCTTCTTTTGATTTGAGGTCATCACTAGATGACTGAAATTGATAAAATAACCTATACCTGGTGCACTTTTTATTGG
>DAOUVF010000459.1 GCA_030667765.1 Bacteroides sp. | reverse complement strand
TTTCAATATTTGAAAGGGTATCTGCCGGGGAACGGCAGCTGGTGAAGATGAAAATCCAACATGAAGAGAAGGAATTTTCCATACAATCAGCCGGATTCAGGATAGAAGATCAGGATTTTAGCCTGGTATCTGTACAGAATATCAGGGAGGAACTGGATGAAAGAGAACTGGAAGCCTGGCAGAAACTGATCCGGGTACTCACACATGAGATAATGAATTCGGTAACCCCCATCACGTCGCTTGCCAGTTCCCTGTATGATATTGTGGATGCCGGGGATACGACCATAGGATCCCCACAGCTGAAGGAAAAGCTTGTCTCCGGACTGGGAGCGGTGCGGGAAAGGAGTGCGGGACTTATAAAATTCACCACTGCTTACCAGGATATTGCAAAGATCCCTGCTCCAGTTATCAAGACGATACAGACCACTGAATTGATCAGTCGCATTCAATCACTATTTGCTGCTGAGATGAAAGAGGGGAGAATTGAATTTGAGATCAGCGGGAAAGGAGCACCGGACAGTTTCATGGCTGATATCAACCTGCTGGAACAAGTGATCATCAACCTTATCAGAAATGCCCGTGATGCAGTTAGTATGACAGATAAACCAAACATACACGTGACCATAAGTACCAAAGAGGGCAGGCAGGTATCTATCAAGGTCCGGGACAATGGCCAGGGCATACCGGATGATACTTTAGATCGCATTTTTGTGCCCTTTTTTTCCACCAAGGAATCCGGAACAGGGATAGGGCTGAGCCTCTCCCGGCAAATTATCATAATGCATAAAGGCACGCTGGAGGTAGATACCATGCCCGGTAAAACCACCTTTGAGATCCTTCTTTGATCAATTATGTGCTTTTGTTAAAGAAATTATCTTTATATTGATTTAGTCTAAATAAATACTATATAACTTTAACAAATATTTATACCTGATATCTTTCCTCTATGATTATTTTTAGGGAAGATAAATAACCACAGAGATCATGACAAGATTCAACAGAAGAAATTTCCTTAAATCATCCTTGATTGGGGCGTCAGGAATGCTCGTATCGGGCAGTGTAAAAGCCAGTACTGCGAGGGCAGGCACTGAAATGATCACACGGACACTCGGAAAGACAGGCCTGGAACTTCCCATCCTGAGCATGGGGGTCATGAGGGCGGATACTCCAACCCTGGTGAAAGCAGCCTATGATGCAGGTATAAAACATTTCGATACGGCCCACGGATATCAGCGGGGGAAAAATGAAGAAATGCTGGGTGAATTTTTCAAGGACAGGCCAAGGGATTCATTTACCATCGCTACAAAAGTCATTCCTCCCGGGATCAACAGGAAAACTGGTGAACTGGGAAGCGAATTCACCAAAGAGGGATTTCTGGAGATGGCCGATATCAGCCTGGAACGGCTTCAGATGGATTATGTGGATATTTTCTACCATCATCTTGCCTCCTCCAGGGAAACGCTGTTGAATGAGGACATGCTGGCTGCGCTCAAACAGCTCAAGCAGGAGGGGAAAGCAAAACATGTTGGTGTATCCACCCATAAGAACCAGGCAGAAGTGATCCGTGCCGCCATCGAGGGCGGGGTTCATGAGGTGATACTGGTGGCCATTAATTTTACCATGAAAGATGATAAGGACCTCATGGATGCCATCGAGGAAGGAGCGGCTGCCGGATTGGGCTTCATTGCCATGAAAACCATGGCCGGGGGATTTCATGATGAGGAAAAAAAGATACCTGTGAATGGCGTGGCGGCCCTGAAGTGGGTTTATCAGAATCCGCATATTACTACTTCCATCCCGGGCTTCACCAAATTTGATGAGTTGCAGACCGACCTTGAGATTATGAATGGACTTGAAATGACGGATGAAGAAATGGAGCACCTGCTGGCTGCCAGCGAGCATACGGGCTTCTTCTGCAGCGGATGCACCGGCTGCCAGCATCAATGCCGCAGGGACTTGCCTGTGTCCGACCTCATGCGTGCCTACATGTACACATATGCATACGGCAACCTCGAAAAAGGCAGGGAGATCCTGGATGAGTACGGGGTGGATGTGGATCCCTGTAAAGGTTGTCCAGGCTGTACCGTCACCTGCAGCAGCGGGTTCCCGGTAGCCGAACGGATTGCCAGAGTATCCCGGTTGAAGGATGTTCCGGAGGATTTTATAACCTAGTTCCGGATATTCCAAAATCCTGATACATTTGTTGAAAATCCATAAGAAATGAAAAGATATATATTCATAATGATAAGCCTGGCTGTTCTGGCTTCGGTTACTTGCCAGGCATCTAATAGTGACGCTGTAGATTTTCCTGAAGTGAAAGGCTGGAACCTGACGGTTCTCCCCGATGTTTATACACCCGCAAACCTGTGGGACCTTATCAACGGGGCAGCCGAATCCTATTTAAGCTATGATTTTATAGACCTCCACCTGGGGGATTATAAGCATTCTTCAGGAACGGTGATCCATGCAGAAGTGTACCGGCACAGTTCAGCCATAAATGCATACGGGATATACTCCGCTGAACGCAGTCCCGAATACCAGTTCGTTGAGATAGGTTCACAGGGATACCTGGAAGAAGGTGTACTTAATTTTCTGGACGGACAGTTCTATATCAAGTTATACTCAACTGATTCAGGTAATGAGATCCAGGATGCCTTGCAAAAGATCGGTCAGAAGATCAGCGGGCATCTGGACCAGAAAGATGGATTGCCAGAAATCCTTTCGGTCTTCCCTGAAACCGG
>DAOUVF010000361.1 GCA_030667765.1 Bacteroides sp. | reverse complement strand
TGGGCCGTAAGGACGATTTCCGGGAGCAGGTAAAGTACCTGCCGGTTTAATTTTATCTGCTCCCTTATAAGTTGGATATAAATCTCGGTTTTCCCACTGGAAGTAACTCCTTTTAAAAGGACTACCTGTTGCTTGCGTAACAGCTTTCTGGTCTGGTCCAGAGCAGTTTGCTGCAGATCGCTCAATTGTTTAAATGCTCCGGGAGGCCTTCCGGATTCTTGCAAACGGCTTGTCTCCTCCTTATACTCGACCAGGATCTTTTTCTTAAGCAACACATTGTAAGCACTCTGACTGAATTCGTATCCTGCTGACAAAGCTGATTTTGTCAGTCCCATGGCCATGGATCCTTTATCCATTGCCCTTGCTACCATATGCTGCAATATCTCCAGTTGTTTCGGCGCCCTGCCCATCCCGTCCATGGCCTCATTCAGTTTCTGTTCATCCTGGAAAGCTTCTGCAATCATGGCACAGGTTTCAAACCTGGGAGCATATTCTTTTTGAAGTCCCGAGGGCAGTGCAGCCCGGTAAACCTCCCCCAGGGTACACATATAATACTCAGCCAGCCAATCCCAAAAACGAAACTGAACCTCACCTGCCACAGGATATTCATCGAGAACATCCAGAACATCCTTCACTTTGCCAACTTCCGGATCTTCCTTGCTGCATCTGCGCACTATTCCCTTATAAAGGCTCTGGGTCCCAAGAGGAACCAGCACCCTTACCCCTACGCTTACTTTTGCGGTCAGTGCTGCCGGAATACGGTATGAGAACAGTGTCGGAATGGGGACCGGCAGTATTACTTCGGCATATTTGTTTTCTGCAGACATAATTGGAGGTAAGCGAATATAAAAAAAAGGGACTGCCCTGAAAGTACTCCGTGACAGTCCCCTGCTTAAATTTTCAATTATACTAGATCGAAAGGATCTCGGCGATTTCCAGTTTTGCCAGGTCTACGTGCTTTTTCAGTTTTATGGCTTTATTAAAGGTACAATGACTGATCTCTCCATCGGTATATCCTATCAGGACGCTCTTCTGGTCATCTAACAATGCTTCCACCGCTGCGTGTCCGAACAAACTTGCGGATACCCTGTCGTAGGCGGAAGGTGTTCCCCCACGCTGCATATGTCCCAGGACAGATACGCGTACGTCATAATCCTTGAAATCATTTTTTACCTTCTTGGCAATGGCAAATGCACCTCCTGATTCATCACCTTCGGCAACAATGATGATATTTGCAGCTTTTTTCCTCTTGAATCCTTTCTCGAGAAAATCTTTCAACCCATCTACCTGTCCTGTCATCTCAGGCACCAGTATTGCTTCAGCACCCGTGGCAATCCCGCTACGGTAGGCAATAAATCCAGCATCTGCACCCATCACTTCAATGAAGAACAGCCGGTTATGCGAACTTGCGGTATCCCGGATCTTATCAATGGCTTCAACAACCGTATTCAGGGCCGTGTCATAGCCAATGGTATAATCGGTCCCATATATATCATTGTCAATGGTCCCGGGTATGCCCACAAAAGGAATATCAAATTCTTCTGAAAATTTTCTTGCTCCGGTAATGGTTCCATCACCTCCGATTACAACAACGGCATCAATACCTTCCTTTTTCAGGTTCTCATACGCCTGTTTTCTTCCCTCAACTGTTCTGAAGGCTTTGCTTCGGGCAGTTTTTAATATGGTACCGCCTTTTTGGATGATATCACTTACACTATGGGATCTTAACTCCTTGAAATGACCGTGGATCATTCCTTCGTAACCATGCCTGATCCCAATGACCCTCAACCGGTTATAAATAGCTGTACGGGTCACTCCCCTTATTGCTGCATTCATTCCGGGTGAATCCCCTCCAGAGGTCAGTACCCCTATTTTTTTAATCTTTGTCATATAATCTGGACTTTAAAAGCATCCAAAATTATAAAAATTTTAGATAAAAAATCATTAGTTTTAAGTTATGATTTAGTAATATTTAACCTTGCAGAAAGTCTATCTTTAACGGCTGATAATAACCACATGGGACTAGAGGTGGCGCCGCAGATTCCAATGGATGCAACATCCTTCAGCGATATTTTATCAGATCCCTCCGGCGTAGATATGAAAAAGGCATGTTTATTTACCTCCTTGCAGGCTTCAAACAATGCCTTTCCGTTGGAACTGTTCTTCCCGCTCACAAAGAAAACCAGTTCAAATTTTGCCGCAAATTCCCGGATCAGGCTATCCCTCGATGAAACCTGTCCGCAAATACTGTGATAGATGACAAGTTCCCTTTCAGGATCCCTCCCATGTTCACGCATATATTCCTTTATGATTTGCTGGAACCTGGTATATTCAAGGGTGTTCATCGTGGTCTGGGAAAATAATGCCAGGGGAGGATGGATATCGATTTTATCCAGGTCTTCCGGTCCCCTTACTACCCTGGCCTTCCCCTTGGTTTGTCCCACCAGGGCCCGTACCTCCGGGTGGTCAGATTTACCGAAAATCAATATACTACCCCGGTCCTCACCAAATTCCTCAGCCTGTTCACGGATCTGTTTCTGCAGTTTCAGCACGATCGGACAGGTGGCATCAATCAGCCGGATATTGTTGTCTTCAGCATGCCTGAAGGTTTCGGGCGGCTCCCCATGAGCCCTGATCAGTACAGTGGCATTATGCAGCTTATTGAACTCCTCATAATCTATTGGTTTCAATCCCTTTTCCCAAAGCCTCCCAACCTCTTCGGCATTATGCACAATCTCTCCCAGGGAATGGAGGCTGTCTTCCTTGCCCAGGTTTTCTTCTGCTGCCTTAACCGCCTTTATTACACCGGTGCAAAATCCTGATTGTTCATCTATTTCAATCCTGATCATTTGAGTTCTCCAAATTTCTTCTCCATTAAATCCTTAAACCAAACCATCTGTTCTTCAGGGGTCATTGAAGAATTGTCCAGTTCAACAGCATCTTCTGCTTTTTTCAGGGGACTGATATCCCGGGTTGAATCCTGGTGATCCCTGTCCATGATATTTTCATGGATCTCATTATAACTCGCCTCCATTCCCTTCTCCTTTAACTCATCGTATCTCCTCTGTGCCCTGATCTCAGGTTTAGCAGTTAAGTAGATCTTTATGTCGGCATCAGGAAAGACAACCGTGCCTATATCCCTTCCATCCATCACCACCCCTTTGTCCCGAGCCATCTCACGCTGCAGATCAACCAGCGTCTCCCTGACCTCACGGATCTTACTTACATGGCTCACATGGCTTGAAACAGCGACAGTACGAATATCATCTTCAATATTTTTGCCGTTCATCCAGGTTTCATACCGGGCCCCTTCCGGGTTGAAAACAATCTCGATACTGATCCGGTCAAGCTGTCTGACCAGTTCCTTCTCATCTATAATACTTTCCCTGATCAGGTTGTTTTCCATGGCAAACAGGGTCACAGCCCTGTACATGGCTCCACTGTCAACATAGGTAATTCCCAACTCTTTTGCGATCGTTTTGGCATAGGTGCTCTTACCTCCGGAGGAATGGCCATCAATCGCAATGACCAGGTCCTGTTTGGATTTCTTCATGCAAACATCTTTAAGTCAAGGATGCTAAATTACCTTTAGATTTGAAAAAAACGAAATTCAAGAGGCTGTTTATTAATATAAACTCCGCTTCCTGTAAAAAGATGAAAAATCAGTGGATATAGAGAAATGGTTGGAGGCACCGGCTAGGTGGTAGGTTGCCCTGCCATAACTTAAATGGAACTTGGATATTTTGATCCCAAACCCATAGGAAAACCCAACCATTGCAATCCGGCTG